>NZ_JBIXJM010000219.1:0-8450 GCF_044752445.1 Wolbachia endosymbiont of Drosophila barbarae
ATCCTTTCGTCGTGCTGTTGATTCTGCCTTCCTATGACCTGTTCGGACTATTATGAGAAATGCTATATAATTGAGTCGATTATCTCCACTTTTTCAGAAATCATTGGCAAACAAATGTGATGCCATATGTTTTTTGGCTTGGATAAGAGGTGCCCTGTTAAGTCTTCCAGGTGGAGCCTATGCATCACAAGCACAATTACTCCTTTTTTTCTATCGTTGAGTCTCGTTACTAAAGTCTGATCGAACCAGTTTGTGGCACGTTTTCTAAATGTTTCACTCAAAGCTTGAGCAGGGTTAAGCGGATCATCCACAATAATAAAGTCACCACCTTCACCGGTTAATGTTCCTCCAACTGATGTTGCGATTCTAAATCCTCTCTGCACTGTTTGGAATTTATATTTAGTGTTCTGGTCTTTGGATAGTTCTACCTCTGGAAATAGTTCTTTATACCAATCAGATTGCATTATGCACCTGGTATCGAGCGAATGTTTTTCACTAAGCAACTTAGAATAACTTGCAACTATTATTCTTGCAGTTGGCTGATTTCTCAGTATCCATGCGGGCCACGCAACACTCATACATATGGACTTCATTGAATGCGGAGGCATATTGAATATTATGCGCCTTACTTCGCCAGCATTCGCTGCTTCCAGCCTGTCTGCTATGACTTTTATGTACTGATAATCATTATACTCACATCCCGGCACCACTGTTTGAAAGCACAGTTCAATGAATTTTAGAAAATTTATATTATCCATATGTGTATTTTAGTGAATGGAATGTAGACTTTAATAGTTTTGATTTGTCTTGTAAGATTGAGGTGTTATAATGACAGGCTTACAATGCTGCTAATTTAGTAAATAACCTACGAGTGCTATTTCTTCAACTTTATCGAAGTAAAGAATTGATTTCCATTGCGGTAAATGAGCAACATTATTGAATCTTTACCGTTTTTCTTTACTGCTGAATCAACTTGTTTTTGAAAATCATTAGTATTTTCTATATCGGTTCCATCTAATTGGATAATAATGTCTCCTTTTTTAATACCACGCAGCGTGGCATTACTGTTACTATCTACATTGGTAACTATCACACCTTTTGTAGGATTACTTTCTTTTGATTCTTTTGGCAGATTTGAAACAGTTAAACCGGTTACATAATCAGATGTTGATTTATTTTCTTCTTGATTGTTATCTTGGCCATCATTTGTAGATTCTCCGATCACAACTTTAATATTAACCTCTTTGCTCTTTCTAAGTAACTTAACTTGCACTTTTTTCTCAGGTCCAGCTCTTGAAACCATTTGAGGTAATTGTGTCATTCTATCGATTTTTTTACCGTCAAATTCTAATAATATATCACCTACTTTAATCCCACTTTTTTCTGCAGGACTATCCTTTACTATACTTGCAACCAATGCGCCTTTTATATCTTTTAAACCCAAGGACTCAGCAAATTCTTTCGTTATAGGCTGAACTTGCACACCAAGCCAACCATGTTTTATTTTTTTGCCACTTTTTAATGTGTCAATAACTGACATAGCTAAATTAGATGGTATGGCAAAACCTATACCCACGTTGCCGCCAGACTCAGATGGAGAATAGATAGCAGTATTAATACCTATAACTTTTCCATTTAAATCAAATAACGGTCCTCCAGAGTTACCCCTATTAATTGCAGCATCAGTTTGAATAAATTCATTCATAGTGCCAATACTAATGTCCCTGGACCTTGCAGATATAATTCCTGTGCTTACAGAGCCACCCAAACCAAATGGGTTACCTATTGCCATAACCGTATCACCAACCCTTGCTTTATCAGAATCACCAAATGCAACAGAAGAAAGATCTTTATCAGAATTAATCTTAAGCACAGCAAGATCAGTTCTTGCATCATAGCCTAAAACTTCTGCTTTGAAATAAGTATTATCGTTCATAGTAACTGTGATATCTTGGGCGTTTTTAATAACGTGATAATTTGTTACTATAGTTCCACCTTTATCTATAATAAACCCAGAACTAAGCAACACCACCTCTCTGTTAACACTAGGGCCCCTATCCATAAAAAACTGATCAAAATGCTCAAAAAACTCTCTAAAATCATCAAAAAAATTATTTCCTGGCATAGATGGAACTCTAGTTCTGCTGTTATTTTCTTGTTTGATGATTTGTTCGCTTGAAATATTTACAACCGCAGGAATGAGTTCTTCCACTAAATCGGCAAGTCCTTGATTACAGTTGCATGCAGTAGTGCTAGCATCAACGACCTTTTTTGCATTCCAATCAAACATATTAGCATACGAAGAAAACGCAATTAGAAAATATGCAAATATAGATAAAATAAATGCCTTACTTTTCATAAATTATTTCCATCCTTTATTTAAAATATCTAAAAAGTTATTGTTTGGTGAAAGTACAAATTTAGTATTATTTTTGGCAAATGATTTACTGTAAGCACTCATAGAGCGATAAAAGTTAAAGAACTCTTCATCAACTTTAAATGCCTCATTATAAATCCTAGTTGCTTCAGCATAACCACGACCCCTTATTTCGTACGATTCTTTTACTGCACTGGAGATAATTTCCCTTTTTAATTTATCAGCTTTTGATCTAACTTCCTGCCCAGCTTGCTCTCCTTCTGCTCTAATTTCTTTTGCTTCTTTTTCCCTTTCAGTTTGCATACGGCGAAATATTGCAGAACTATTTTCTTCTGGTAAATCTGCTCTCTTAATTCTTACATCTATTATTTCTATGCCAAATTTTTCAGCTTCAGAATAAACTCCACGCTGAATCAATTGCATAACCTCTGATCTTTTTTCATTCAACAAGCTAATCAACGAAAATCTGCCTATATTTTCTCTTATGTGTGCTTCTATAACCGGATATAATCTTCTAACCAGACCTGATTCATTCCTCACAGCCTGGTAAAAAGTAACAGGATTTGTTATTTTATATTTTGCATACGCATCTACTATAATACGTTTTTGATCCGCTGTTATCACTTCCCTTGGGATCTTATCAGGACTTAAATCTAAAACTCTTTTATCAAGAAACTCTACACTATTTATGAATGGCAACTTAAAATATAAGCCACTTTCCCTAACATCCCTTACAACTTTACCCAGTTGTATAACTATTGCTTGCTTTGTTTCTTGCACAACAAATATTGAATTAGATAAAGCAATCAATAAAACAACAAATACAGAAACAAAAACAATTTTAATATTACTACTCATGGTTATTTTCCTAAATTTGTAAGAGGTAAATAAGAAAACATACCTTTCAGATCATCAGTTACAACAACTTTGTCTACCTTACTGAAAATATTTTCCATAGTTTCAAGATAAATACGATTCTTAACGAGAGAAGGATTCTGTCTATATTCCTCATAAAGAGATAAAAAGCGATTTGCATTACCTTTTGCTTCATTTATTATTTCATTTTCATATGCTTGTGCATCTAATTTTATCTTTATCGCTTCACCCTTTGCTCGAGGTATAATATCATTATTATAAGCATATGCTTCGTTTATAGTACGCTCTTTGTCTGCACGAGCACTTTGCACATCTCTAAATGAGCTAATGACTTTTTCTGGTGGATCAATTTTTTTCATTTGAACAGATAAAATCTCTATACCCATTTGGTATCCATCAAGAATCTGCTGCAATAGAATTCTAGTATCTCTAGAAATTTCTGGTCTGCCTTGACCAAGTGCAAAAGAGATCGTATTTTTACCTATTATTTCTCTCATGGCACTTTCAGCAGCATTTTTAACACTGAAACCGGGTTTGTAATCCCGCACTTTGAATAAATAGTCCTTAGCATCTCTAACGCGCCACTGAACCTCGAAGTTAACGTTGACTATATTTTCATCTCCAGTTAGCATCACGCCTTCACCGCGATCTGTATCTCGCCCATAAGAACTACTTACCCCAATTTCTTCACGATTTACTTCCTTAACGTTCACTTTAAAAACCTTGCCAATAGGGTAGGGGAAGTGATAACGCAAACCAGGTGTTTCCGTATTAGAATATTTACCAAAGGTAAGTTCTATACTTTCTTCACTAGGATGGACAATATAAAAGCCAGTGCAAGCATAGAACAGCAAAATAATGAAAATGATGAAATAAGGTTTTTTGCCCCTGTTTCTGGTTAATCCATTAAGAAAGAACCTTATATCAGATACAGCTTTACTTAAAATATCTTCATTATTAGGAGTTTTGTTCCCTACCGGTTTCTTTCCCAGATTCCAAGGATTATTATCATCAAACATAATGATTGATTCTATAATTAATACGCTAATATTACTTCTTTAATAAGAAAATGCAAACATAAATTGCTATTTTATTTACAAATTAATCATCAGGATGGAAAACATGATCGTACACTTCCTTTTCTCTATGTAGTATGGTTGACTCTATGGAATTTTCTGGCTTTTTTTTGAATTCTTTGTTGTCACTCTTTAAGTGCACTACGTCTTCGTGAAAATGGAAATGATAGCTGAATAATAAAACCATTATTATTAAAGTTATAACAGCCAAAAAGATGAGTGTTCTTTTTCTATACCTCATAAATGCTGCAGCTTCTTGACCTAATTTTCCACACTATCAAAAAACACGTCAAGCGAAATTATTTGAAGACAAATAAATACTGGCAATCAATTTAACACTAACTTAAGAATCAAGGAATACAATTATAATATATTTAATTAATAGTGAGGTTTAAAATGTCACCTAATGAAAAAAATTCTGTTGTAACTGAACAAGGAAATGATCTTGGTTTGAATAAAACGACGCAAGATTCATTAAATTTAGAGGCTGCTAAGGATTCCAAGAAGCTAAAAGAAAGAATTACTGACCTGTTAAAAGGGGATACAGAATTCTCTAAGATGAAACAAGGAGATAAGATTCTTGTAGTAAGTGCAGCAAGTGGATTATTTACGGCAGTACTACCACTTTTGGCAGTTGGTGCAACACTTGCTATACCAGGTGCTATAGTTGGTCTTGCTTTATATTTCGCTGTAAAAGTCGCTGTAAAAACAGTTCAATCTGGATATAAAGGGCTCAAATGGTCAGCAGAAAAAACAGTTGATGGGGCGAAATATACTGCCGGGAAAGTTAAGGACACGTCAGTATATACTGCAGAAAAAGCAAGAGAAGGTTATTATTCAGTAAAAGGAGCTATAAGTTCTGTGGGACGAGCAACAAGAGAGAGAACTGGTGCTACGTTAGGAAAAATGGGGCGCAGTTTAAGTAATTTAAGTAAAAGTATGTCTAGTTTAGACGCCATCCCATATTCAATAGATAACGAAGGTCAAACTGTTGTTTTGAAAACAGAAGAAAAAACAAGGAATTTCAATAGTGTAAAGGAGATGGTTATTAAGGAAGTTCTTGAAGACAAAGCCGTGAATAGCTTTGCTTTAACTAAGGAAATATTTTCTAAGCTGGGAGAAAAAATATTAGAGAAAGCTTATTCTGTTGATGGTCAATCAGGTTTCCAAAAGGACCAGTTGATCAATCAGTTGAAACAGCAAGCAGATTTTGTCAATAAATTATACGCTAAGAAGTTGCAAAGTTTGTTATCTAAAGATAATAACAGTCTTTATGAAATTTTCTCTGACCATCACGATGAAATTAAGAGAATTGTTAAAGAGTGCAAAATAGAGCATAAACTTTCTAACTCCATAGAGAACCTTAATGAAGTAGCAGGAAAGTATGGTATCAGAAAAGGTTCAATGCAATCTTTTGAAAACAGCTCATCAAGAAGCAGTTCAATGAGTTTTCTAAATTCTGTAAGTACTGACAGTACCATTAGCAGTGAAGCGGAATTGTTAAATCCTGCAAACCATAAAGAAGTGAAAACAGCTACTTCACTTTTGGATAAGGTTTCATCACCTTTCAAAAGTGGCAAAAAGTCAGAAAAAACTTCTGAAGTTAAATATCAAGTTCTTTCTGAATCAGACACGTTGCCTAGAAAAATAGGAAATAGCACTTTTTACGTTGATACTCCTACTCCAATTGAGAATACTAATAAAACTGCAACAATAGGAGGAAGACCAGGAGTTGCACGACGTAATAGTACTAGCAACCTTACTAGGGTAGAAACTCCAGAAGTACCAACTAGAAGCGCCTCATTGACTAACTTAAATGGACAAAGTTCTTTCAGTGAAGATGTTCTCAGTGATCCTAAAGTAAACCAATATCTTGGTAATTCGAATAAAGGAACTCTAACTCGCAGTAATTCTTTTGATAGTGCAAGAGGTTCATCTGGTCCTTCTACACCAACAAGCTCATTAGAAAGATTGGAACAATCTTTCAGTAAAGATGAAGTTGGGGCAGCAATGGAGAAAAACTTAAAAGAATTTAGTTTAAGTGCTAAAACTGAATCTACATTACACAATTCTTTTAGTAATCGTAATGGTTCTGATAGTGGATTCAATTCACCAACTTCTTCTCCAACACATACAATGTTTACTGAAAATGGCAAGGCAAAAACCCAAGCTGACTTAAGAAAGACAGGTCATCTGGACAAACTGGTGGGACAGCCTTCTACGAAAGTAGCTGTTGACACTGACGTTCAACAGCAAGCTGCACAAACAGCTGTGAAAACGAACTAAACAAAGCTATCCACCTTCTCCAAAAGGATGTTACTCATTGAGTAACATCCTTTTTTGTTTTTAAACTATAGAAAAATCCTAGATCCCAGCGGTATGCGTACAACCGTATGAACATTGTGATTTCTCTGCTAGGAAAGGTGTCATCCCAGTGCTTGACTACTTGGATCCAGGAAAGTTTGCTTGTTTACAAGCAAACTAGCATAGAAAGTGGTTACAACGTTTTCGATGAGATTATATGGAAAACTGGATTCCAGTGTCAAGCACTGGAATGACATCACAGGGGCACTGGGATGACACCTTTACGTTTGAGGCAAACTAGCTATAACACTTAACATACTACCTTTGCAAACAAATGTTCATACAGTACGCGCTGGCGTTATTTTCTCTTGATGAATAAACCTGAGTGGAGTATAGTAGCAATGCGTTTATATAGATTCTAATGAATAATTTAGTTTTCAACTTTTTCAAATTTAAATGAGGCTAAAACTATTTCTGAAGAATTGTTAAACGAGAAGTTAATTGTATGTGTAACTGAAGTAAATTCTCTGTATTTATGGAAGGGTGAAATTAACAGTGGTTGTGAAGTAGTGGCAATTATGAAGAGCAGGAATGATCAAGTTGATAAAATTGTAGAAAAAATCGAAGCAATGCATTCTTATGATCAGTCAGCTATTGCTGTGATGCCCATAGAAAAAGCAAATAAATCTTTTACTAATTGGGCTAATAGTGTTATTGATGTAAGTAGTATTGGGGTGTAGCCAAGTGGTAAGGCAGCGGTTTTTGATACCGCCACGCGAAGGTTCGAATCCTTCCACCCCAGCCATATTGAAGTGGGTGTGAAATGATATCACTTTTCTATAAATTAAGATTATTGAATTATATATTAGGTAGTCTAAAAGATATAATTGTGAAACTGTTTCTCTTCACAATGTATCTTTACACATTCAGCATTGTGCTCATGTTTCTCAGCAATGGTTTTTGGTATGCTGTAGAATTTTGCTCTTTCAAAAATGCGTTTTACCGTTTGTTTCAATATTGCAAGTGGTATTATGAAAATAGGGAAGATCTCGGTTACGGAATTTCTATTCGAATATTAGTGGCGTTTCTTACTCCGCATTTTCTCTATAAATTATTACTTGGCACAGGCTGGAAGTCCTTTTTAAAGGGAAAGATAATACAGATACTCAACACAAGAAGAAAAAAGGGTAGTGAGTTCAGTAACAGTAGCAAACCAAGTGGCAGTAGTTATAGTGATAAGAATAATTACAGCAATAACAGTGGTAACAATGAGCGTCAAGCTCAAGATGCAAAGCGAAAAGTAAACATGATAAAGCAGCTATTAATCAAAGATATAGAGGCAACTATAGATAGGAGATTGAATTATATTTTTTTCGGTAAAAGGAGTAAACCTCATTAAGTATATAAAAAGGCTTTATCTAGTAAGGCTTTTTAAGGTTGGCTGTATTTTATTTTTTACGTATACCGGATCACAATCAGCCAATATACATGTGTGCACAAAATCTTGACTAAAGTCTGACAACCAGGAAATTGCCTTACGTTTTTCTACCAAGCTTTCTGTTTTTTTACAGTTATAGCATTTCTCATAATAGTCCGAACAGGTCATAGGAAGGCAGAATCAACAGCACGACGAAAGGATTCGAATAGAGGAATGTTTTTCCTAGCTCTGTTTTTTATAGCAAACCAATGATGCTCAATTTTGTTGAAATCTGGAGAATACGGCGGCAGATACAAAATTTCTGCACCAACTCCTCTAGCAAGCTCGATAATCTTACCAGACTTATGAAAAGTAGCATTGTCAAGAATGACAGTCTGTC
>NZ_JBIXJM010000220.1:0-2626 GCF_044752445.1 Wolbachia endosymbiont of Drosophila barbarae
ACATGAGACGCCAGATACGTTGAGTTTTTTTGTCATTTAATCTGTACAGAGAAGATAAATAAATAGCTTCGTTTTCATGATAAGGGAGCTGGCGAGGCTTGTCAAGGAATTTTTATGACTTAGTGTCACACGCTGGAATGACATTTGGGAGTTGTTGTCCACTTCTAAATGATAAGAGCCTCAATGAATTTATTAGTTTATTACATGTCTCTTTTCATGTATAAATCTATAGAAAGTTTTATACGGAAGTTGTTTTATGAGCAAAATTATAGAAATCAGAGCACCAAAAACTCTTGGTGGTGAATCAGTTACAGAAGGTATAGTAAAAATAAAGAAGGGTATTGGAGAAGCAGTAAAAGTAGATGACTTGATCTTTGAAATTGAAACTGACAAAACAGCACTCGAATTAACTGCAGAAGCTTCGGGGCAAATAACTGAATTTCTTGTAAAGGAAGATGATGTAATAAGTCCTGATCAATTGTTAGCGAAGCTTTCCATGGGAGAAGTAAAAGAGGAAGCGAGAAAAGAAGATAAAAGCGAAAGTGCTGCTAAAAAAGATGCTCCATCAGCTCGTAAAATTATGGAAGAAAATGCAATCAGTGCAGAAAGCGTCAAAGGAACTGGCATGGGAGGCAGAATAACAAAAGCAGATGTGATAGGCCATATGAACAAAGCTGAACAACCTGCAATAAAACAATATGAATTGCCAAAAAGTGTAGTAAATGGAGAGCAAAGAGAGGAACGAGTAAAAATGAGCAAAATAAGGCAAGTAATTGCCTCTCGTTTGAAAGCATCGCAAAATACTGCTGCAATACTGACCACGTTCAATGAAATTGACATGAAGAATGTCATGGATCTAAGAGCAAAATATAAGGACGCCTTTGAAAAAAAATATGGAATAAAACTTGGTTTTATGTCGTTTTTTATAAAGGCAGCGGTGCAAGCATTGAAAGAAATTGCTGAAATTAACGCTGAAATCTCAGGCGATGAAATCATATATAAACATTACTATGACGTAGGTGTTGCTGTTGGCACCGATAAAGGTCTTGTTGTACCAGTTATTCGGGGTGCCGATCAGATGTCATTTGCAGAAATTGAGTTGACTTTAGTTGCTCTTGGCAAAAAAGCTCGTGAGGGTAAATTACAAGTATCAGAAATGGAAGGTGCAACATTTACCATCTCAAACGGTGGAGTATACGGTTCACTTCTTTCCACTCCGATAATAAACCCTCCGCAATCTGGAATACTTGGAATGCATTCAATACAAAACAGGCCAGTTGCTGTTGGTAATGCAGTAGAAATCAGACCTATGATGTACATTGCTCTCTCTTACGATCACAGAATAGTTGACGGCAAAGGAGCAGTAACTTTCCTCGTTAAAATAAAAAATTATATAGAAGATCCAAACAGGTTAGTTTTGGAAGTGTGATTATAAAATAAGTGATTATTAATCTAGTGTTGCTAAAAGCCTAAATATCATCTAGCTCTGCCAGCAGTTTAGCAACTTCCGGATGATCAGGGCCATAATGCTTCTTAAAGATGGATGAAGCCCGTGCAAACAACTCCTTTTGTTTCTTATGGTTACCTAGAGCACCATAGGCGTTGCTTAGGTTTATCAGTAGTGTAGCAACTTCCGGGTGATCAGGGCCATAATGTTTTTCAAGAATAGGCAAGGCCTGTTCAAACAGCTCCTTTTGTTTCTCGTGGTCACCTAAGTCCCCATGAGAGATGCCGAGGCTTATTAGTATAATAGCAATTTCTGGATGATCAGGGCCATAATGTTTCTTAAAAACAGGTAAAGCCCGTTTAAGCAACTCTTGATTTTTCTTATGTTTACCTAAAATGCCATAAGTAATGCCAAGGGTTACCAGTAGTTTAGCAACTTCCGGGTGATCAGGGCCATAGTGTTTTTCAAAAATAGGTAAAGCACGTTCAAGCAACTCTCTTGCTTTCTGAGAACTACCTAAAGTATTATGAGCAATACCAAGATTTACCAGCAGTATAGCAACTTCGAAATGGTCAGACCTGTAATGTTTCCTTTTGATTGCTAAAGCCCGTTCAAGTAACCTCTTTCTTTTCTTATGATAACCTAGACCCCCATAAATGACACCTAAGTTTGACAACAGTTTAGCAAATTCAAGATGGTCAGGACCGTAATGTTTCTCAAAAATAGGTAAAGCCCGTTCAGACAGCTCCTTTGCTTTCTGAAGATCACCCAAAGCATAACAAACAAGACCAAGGTTTGCCCGTAGTTTAGCAACTTCGAAATGATCAAGTCCATAATGTTTCTCTTGAATTGCTAAAGCTTGCTCAAACAACTTTTTTGCTCTCCGGGGATTATCTAAATTCTCATAAGCGTGGCCAAGGTTTGTCAGTATGACAGCAACTTTAGGATGATCAGAGCCATAATGTTTCTCAAAAATAGGTAAAGCCCATTCAAACAACTTTTTTGCTTTATGAGGATTACCCGAATCCTCATAAGCGTTACCAAGGTTTGTCAGTGCAACAGCAACTTTAGGACAATCAGAACCATAATATTTCTCAAGAATAGGTAAAGCCCATTCAAACAACTCTTTTGCGTTCCGAGGATTGTCTAAAGCATTATAAGCAATACCAAGACTTACCA
>NZ_JBIXJM010000221.1:0-3243 GCF_044752445.1 Wolbachia endosymbiont of Drosophila barbarae
CTATTCTTTCTATACCTTTAATCTTATTCTCACTGCAGCTTCTATTTGGATTTGATTCTCCTTGGATGCCCAGTTGGCTAGAAAGAAGATCTTTTCAGCGTTCAACACTAGCTCTTGTGGTAGAGAAAACTTCCCCTGTATTAGAAAAAATAGAAAAATTCATGAAGCCAAGACTGTCTTTCATTTTCTATGGGCCTGGTGAGAAGATTCTGGCTTTTATGATGTTGCTTTGTGCAATAATAATAGCTCTTCCATTACCTTTTACTCACTTCCTTCCTGCAATTGGCACAACTCTTATTTCACTTAGCATTATGAGTAAAGACGGGTTTCTATCCATATTGGGAGTTTTAGTATCATTGTGCGCGTTGTTGCTTACTCTTGTTGTAATAGTCAAAGGACCACAACTTATAACCGGAGCACTTTCTCTTCTTAAAAGCTTTACAACACTTTAACAAAAGAACGAATTACTAGCGCAAAATGAATAATGCATATTGAAATAAAACAATAATTGTGTTAAGAATTATTTTTATCAAAGGTTTTTCGTGTCAAAAAATGATAAGTTGACTAAAAGTGATAAATTAGCTTCTGATATTCTAAAAGAAGTTGCAGATACCAATAACAATGATATCGATAAAGTAACTTTGTTTGACATTAAAACAGCTTTGCATGAGCGTGGTTTTGGTATTTTAATAATCATCTTCTCCTTGCCGCTATCGGTGCCTATACCGGTTCCACCTGGTTATACAACTATTCTTTCTATACCTTTAATCTTATTCTCACTGCAGCTTCTATTTGGATTTGATTCTCCTTGGATGCCGCATTGGTTGGAAAGAAGGTCTTTTCAGCGTTCAACACTAGCTTTTGTGGTAGAGAAAACTTCTCCAGCATTAAAAAAAATAGAAAAGTTCATGAGACCAAGAATGTCTTTTATTTTCTATGGGCCCGGTGAAAAAATTTTAGCTTTTATAATGCTGCTTTGTGCGTTATCAATAGCTCTTCCACTACCTCTTACTAACTTCATTCCTGCAATTGGTACAACTCTTATTTCGCTTGGTATCATGAGTAAAGATGGGTTTCTATCCATATTGGGAGTTCTAATATCATTGTGTGGGTTATTGCTTACTCTTGTTGTAGTAGTCAAAGGGCCACAACTTATCATTGGGGCATTTTCTTTTCTCAAAAGCTTCGTATATGGTTAGGCTTTACAACACCTTAACAAAAAAAAAGGAACTTTTTACACCAATCGATAAAGATCATGTGAAAATGTATGTTTGCGGACCAACAGTATATGACACAGCACATATAGGCAATGCACGGTCTGTTGTTGTGTATGATGTGTTATTTCAGCTACTTAAGTTTTGTTATGGCAAAGTTACCTATGTGCGTAACATAACCGACATTGATGATAAGATAATTAATGCAGCAAGCGAGAAAAATAGCAACACAGAAAGTATAACCACATATTACATTAAAGCTTTTCATGATGATATGGAAAGCATAAATTGTAAAAAGCCAACATATGAACCAAAAGCAACGGAAAACGTAGATTATATTATAAAATTAATTGAACATTTGCTGCAATCAGGCCACGCTTACGAATCTGACAAACACGTGTATTTTAATATAGAATCTTACCATGAATATGGTGCTTTATCAGGAAAAAAAACTGATGAATTGGTTCCAGGTAGCAGAGTTGAAGTTAATGAAAATAAAAAGCACCCGGGAGATTTTGTGCTGTGGAAGCCTGCAAGTGATATTGACTACAAACTTTCAAGTTATTGGGATAGCCCATGGGGAGAGGGCAGGCCTGGATGGCATATAGAATGCTCAGCAATGTCATATGCTTACCTTGGCAAAGATTTTGATATTCATGGTGGCGGCATAGATTTACAATTTCCTCACCATGAAAATGAAATTGCACAGAGTAAGTCTGCATTTGCTGGATCAATGTTTGCAAAATACTGGATACATAACGGCTTTCTTACAGTAAATGAAGAAAAAATGAGCAAGTCCTTATTTAATATAGTCAAAGTAAGAGATTTGCTAGATAGTGGAATAAAGGGTGAAGTAATACGCTATGCACTGCTCAAAACTCACTACAGAAAACCACTTGATTGGACAGAAAACGTTATTTCTGATGCAGAGGAAACCTTAAACAAATTTTATCGGTTATTACGTGGTTTAGATATAACGAATATTGATGAAAGTAACGCAGAGATTTCTAAAGATTTTATAGACGCTTTAAAAAACGACTTAAACATTCCTGAAGCTCTAGCTATATTACATGAAATGGCTGCAAAAATTAACAAAATGAGTAATGAAAGTGAAAAGCTTAAATTAACTGAGAGTTTTGTTAAGAGTGCCAGATTTATTGGTCTTCTTGAGTCAAGTTATGAAAAGTGGTTTGCTGTGGATGTAAATCATCAAGAAATAGAAAGGTTGATAGACTTAAGAAAAATTGCAAAAAAAAATAAAAATTACGATACTGCAGACAAAATAAGAAATCAGTTGAAACAAATGGGGATTACAATTTCTGACAATGAAGATGGTACAACAACCTGGTAAACTCATATGGAAAATTACTTTCTGTTATTCACAGATAGTCTAGTATCGTCGTTAGTTTTACCCATACATCAAGGTTTTGTGTTCAATACGATGCTTTATTTCAGGTCGTATTACACTCCACTACTGGTGTTATTTTTTGGAGTACTAGGATCAAGCCTTGGTGGAATAGTTAACTGGTACTTAGGTAGAATAACAATCTCTATACGAAAATCATACCACAAACTAGAGAACGAGCATAAAACACCAAAAATCGTAAAAAATCTACTGATTTGTGCAGTTACATTACTTTCATGGGTGCCAGCACTTGGAAGTGTGATTCAAATTTTATCAGGTTATTTTAAGTTAAACCTTTATACCCTTGCCCCTTTAATCATTCTATCTAATTTCTTCTATTTGTTATATCTAATACTTACTTTTGGCGTATAACAGCTATAGTACTACAGCCATTAAAGCCCACTTCTGTCATCCTATGCCCTGATAGAAGCGGAGCTATAAATTATAGCTCTTTTCATAGAAGTCCGGATGTGATAAGATAAGGATAGAAGATGATAAGGAGGTTGAGTGCCAGCAGCATATAGTTATGACTTAAGGAAAAAAGCAATGGAAGCGCTAGACGAAGGAGAAAGCAGAGAAACAGTGGCAGCAAGATTTAAAATTGGACGAACTACTTTATGGGAG
>NZ_JBIXJM010000222.1:0-2525 GCF_044752445.1 Wolbachia endosymbiont of Drosophila barbarae
ACCCTAGGGTTTCTTTTGCCTTTTTTTCTGTTTAGTAAATTTCTTAATGTTTATAATTTAGATTAGTTGCAGCTTAAAAGCAGCTGAGTCGTGGTTATTAGACGTTTAGAATAAAAAAACGCCATACTTGAAAGTATAATGTAAGTAACTAGCCAACCACGGGGCTTCTTTTGCCTTTTTTTCGTTTGGTAAATTTTTTAATATTTATAGCTAAACGACAACCGTCATCCCGCTGCTTGTTAGCGGGATCTAGAGATACCGCGAATGAATCGCGGTATGACGGTTAAATAATTCGTCATCCCGCTACGTGTTAGCGGGATCTAGAGATACCGTGACGGTATGACGGTTCGCGGTGGTATGACGATAAGGTTTATACCTTGTCATGCAAGTACTAGAATCCAGTAAGCTTATTTATGCATATAAAAGGTTATTATTTTGTAAAGTCAAAGTTGCTTTTGGTTTTAAGTTAAAGTACAATAAATGCAAAGGTTTATATAAACTGGATCCAAGTAGTTAGCTACTTGAATGACATCAGACAAACAATCGTACACATGCTAGTCAAAATAAGCACCAGAGGAAGCAAGCTTGCAGTTGCCCAGGCTTTGGAAGCAAAACAAAAGTTGCTGGACTCTTTTCCTAACTTATCTATTGAAATTGTTAAGATAAAAACTTCTGGAGATAAGTATGCAAACGCAAATCTTGCTGAAATAGGAGGTAAAGGATTATTCATCAAAGAAATTGAGGCTGAATTGCTCGAAAATAATATAGACATGGCAGTTCATTCGCTAAAGGATATGCCTGCGTTTTTCTCAGGGGGTTTAACAATTCCTTGTGTTTTAGAAAGGCTAAGTCCATGCGATGCGTTTATTTCTCATAAACACAATAGCCTTGAGTCTTTGCCACAGCAGGCTACTATTGCCACTTCTTCAATAAGAAGAAAAGTTCAGTTGTTAAATGTTAGACCAGATTTAAATATAGTACCGCTACGTGGAAATGTAACAACTAGATTGCAAAATCAAAGTTTTGATGGAATAATTTTAGCTGAAGCAGGACTCATAAGATTAGAAAAACATCACTTAATTACAGAGGTATTACCACCAAAAGTTATGTTAAGTGCAGTGGGACAGGGAGCGATTTGTATTCAATGTAGAAGGAATGATGTAAAAATTATCGATCTTTTAGAGAAAATTAATAATAATATGTCTTTTATAGGAGTGAAATCAGAGCGCAGTTTTATGAAGACAGTGAATGGTTCATGTTTTACACCACTTGCAGCTTTGGCTGAATATGTGAGCGAAAATATGCTACACCTTCGTTGTATGTTAGCAAGTGGAAAAAATATATACTTCACTGAGCGCACTTCATTTATAGAAGATGCGGAGAAAATGGGTATGGATGCAGGATTAGAGTTGAAATCAAAATGCTTATAAGCTTACCTAAAGTACGTGGAATCTATCGTTATGATGTCTTAATGTCTAAAGCGACGTGGTTAAATGTTGGTGGACGAGCTGATGTATTATTTAAACCATGTGATATTGAAGATTTAACATACTTGATTAAAAATACTGAACTGCCAGTTAGCGTTATTGGTGCAACATCCAACATAATAGTGCGAGATAGTGGCATTCGAGGAATAACAGTAAAATTAGGTAAGGAGTTTGCATATATTAAAAGTAAGGGTAACAACTCTATTGTAGCTGGGGGAGCTGTGCTGCTCAGCAACCTTGCTCACTTTGCGGGAAATCAGCAGATTAGTGGGTTGGAGTTTCTAGTTGGAATTCCAGGAACAGTTGGTGGCGGAATAGAAATGAATGCAGGTGCATATGGTAGTGATATCGCAAGTGTTGTACAATCCATAAAAGCAGTGAATCTAGAGGATGGAAACCTATATGAGTTCTCCAGCGAAGAAATGGGGTATTTTTACCGTGGACATAGCCTAAAAGGAAATTGGATTTTTATTGAAGCTGAGTTTAAAGGAGTAAACTCAGAGTATGAGCTTATACTGCAAAGGTTAAAGGAAGTTATTGAGAGGAAAAATAAAAGCCAGCCAATAAGAGGAAAAACTGCTGGGTGCATATTCAAAAATCCAAAAAACTACCGAGCATGGGAGTTAATTGATAAATCTGGCTGCCTAGGGTTAAATATTGGTGGAGCTAGAATCTCTAAGAAACATTGTAACTTCTTGCTCAATTACGATAATGCAACTGCATCTGACTTGGAAAACCTTGGCAACAAAGTAAAAGATGCAGTAAAGGATAAATTTAATGTTGAACTTGAGTGGGAAATAAGGGTTTTGGGTAGCTATTAGATAGTTTTTATAGCTTATGTATATTCGTTCAGGAGAACGGCAAATAAGGTAAACAAGTAATCTAAAAAAATAATCATAGAGAAACCGTGAGGTAATGTGGTTAATCTTGTAGAACTTTGCAAGAATCTAGAGAGAAAAATAGCAAAGTTATACCAATTCTCATTATTAGTGAATCAAATAAGCGATATTGTAGAGTTATTTAATTGTGGAGTGAGAA
>NZ_JBIXJM010000223.1:0-2331 GCF_044752445.1 Wolbachia endosymbiont of Drosophila barbarae
AATTTACTAAGCAGAAAAAAAGGCAAAAGAAACCCCGTGTTAGCTAGTTGTCACTCTCTAATCCTGCAAAATCGGCGTACTATACTGTCTTAAACGACTTATAAGCGCGTTTCAGCTTATATAGGTAAAAACCCAGAAATGTTGTGAAGACATAAGGTGCACATAGTGTAAAAAATTAAAAATAAGACGCCAAGTACTTTGTTTTCTTGCTGTTTAATCTGCACAGATGAAGATAACTGAATACCTTCATTATCATGATAAGGGGGCTGGCGAGGTTTGTCAAGGAAGTTTTGCATTTAATTCATTTGATAATTCAAAAAACTTGAAAGAATAAAGATAGTTATTAAAATTATCTTGATTTACATCAGTTATCCAAGTTTGACATTGAATACTTAACATTTCCTCTATTAACGCCTTTCTGTAATGTTTATCCAGATGAGACATTATATCGTCAAGCAGAAGAAGTGGTGCCTTATTGTAATGAATACACCTTGCTTTTACACTGGATAAAATAATAGAAAGCAGTAATAACTTTTGTTCTCCAGTGGAGCACAGATTTATTGGTACGTTTCTTTTTTGACAAAAAACCCGAAAATTATCGTTATGCACACCAAAGGTTACTCTACCAGTCAATGAGTCTTTTTCTCTGTTTTCCTTTAGACGATTCTGAAAATATTCTGCAGTATCGTTCAAAGTTAGCTGGCTGCTGAATTTCAAACTTGCCTTTGGAAAAAGCTCACTGGAATGGTTATCAATTGTGTCTTGTAATATTTTTAAAACAGACGATCGCATACGTAAAATACTAACTGCATTAACAGCCATTATGTTTTCAAGACTAGAGAGCCAATTTTCGTCCAAGGTGTTCTCTCTCAACAGTTTACTTCGCTCACGTTTAGCTTTTCTGTGTTTCATGTAGCAGCAAGTGTAATTTTCCTCAAACAGTGAGACTATACGGTCTAAAAATTTTAATCTGTCACTTGGAGAATTAAGAAGAACATAGTCCATTTGTGGAATCAGCCATATTACATTGGATATCTTATACAGAGATGAATAACTTGATTGCGTTTTTCCATCAATTTGTATTAGTTTCTTATCAAAACTCTTTGCGATACCAATTGAGTTAAAATCTGTTCCATTAAAAAAATCATAGTGCACTGCCCAATCTTCATTACTGAATCTATTTTGTATCTCACTGGCTTTTGCTTTTTTCATTCCATTGCTTTTAGCAAGCAACGAGATTGCTTCAAGTATATTAGTTTTACCAATACCATTTTTGCCAGTTATTACAACTGAGCTATCATCTGAATCCAGTTCAAAGTTTGAGTGGCTACGAAAATTATGTAATTTCAGCTTTTTTATGTAGCAATGGGTAGCCATTAACCTATTCTTTAGTTTATATTCTCTTTACTTCTTCCAGAACCTCATCAACATGTCCACTAACTTTTACATTTTTCCAGATCTTCACTATTTTACCTTTTTTATCTATTAAAAAAGTAGTGCGTTCTATTCCCATATACTTTTTGCCAAACATACTTTTCTCTACCCAAACACCATATTTTCCCAACATTTCAGCATTCTCATCAGAAACTAAAGAAAACGGCAGAGAGTATTTTGCTTTGAAGTTAGTGTGGCACTTAACACTATCTTTTGATACACCAATTATCACTGTGTCAAGGGAAGAAAAATCATCTATTTTATCTCTAAAGCCTTTTGCTTCCATCGTACAACCCGGAGTATCGTCTTTAGGATAAAAATAAAGAGCTACATTTTTTTTATCAAAAAATTCACTCAGTGATAAATTTTCACCAGAATCTGTTGGTAAACTAAAATCAGGTGCATTATTTCCTACTACTAACTCCATACCTTGCTCCATTAATAACGCTTCTATCTATAGTAGTATATTGTAGTCAGAGTATCAAATTTTATATATAGCTAACACAGATAAGATTCTTAATAGGGGGCTTATTGATAACTGCCTTCTCGGCTTGCCGCTTTTGATAAAGTGTGGTTTTCGTCTGATGTAAGGCCATATCAAATAGATCCTATTAAAAATCAATCGAATCTTCACATGTTTGTTCTTCATAAAAGAAGTTCAATGTTATCGTAGTACCAAGTTTCGCTTCACTTTTAATGTCAAAAGTTCCACCCATTAACTCTACTAATTTCTTGCTTAGCGGTAATCCGATGCCCGTACCTTCGTTTCTATATCCCGAATCTGCTTGGCCAAAAACAGACATAACTTTATATATATCCTGCTGCATTATTCCTATTCCATTGTCATGAAACTCAATGGTTAATAAGTTTTTTTCTATATTTTCTTTTATCACCATT
>NZ_JBIXJM010000224.1:0-3275 GCF_044752445.1 Wolbachia endosymbiont of Drosophila barbarae
ACTCAACCTCCTTATCATCTTCTATCCTTATCTTATCACATCCGGACTTCTATGAAAAGAGCTATAACACAAGAAAAAGGTTTATATTCAAGAGAAGAGAATGAGTTATTATATCCCCTGGAGGGAGGAAGAGAAGAAGTTGAGATGATAAAAGTTGAACTCGGGAGTTACGCTTTTGCTGCTCAATACCAACAAAATCCTCTACCACTTTCAAGCGGTATAATAAAACAAGAGTGGCTAAAGCGCTATAAAAATTTCCCTGATAATCTCTCACATGTAACTCAAAGCTGGGACACTGCAGTTTCAACAAACGATTCCAGCGACTTTAGCGTCTGCACCACCTGGGCAAAAATAGATAATAAATTCTATCTACTTGATGTATATCGAGCAAAGCTTGAGTATCCAAAGCTTAAAGAGCAAGTTCTGTCACTAGCTGCAAGATGAACGCCACACGCAATTTTGATTGAAGCAAAAACAAGTGGTCAGCAATTAACACAAGAGCTAAAGGCAAATAGCGATCTACCGATTATCGAAATAATTCCACACAATGACAAACTCACTCAAAATTGTTCCGGTGATAGAGTCTGGTAGGGTTTTTTTGCCACAGCAAGCAGTATGGCTCAGCGATTTCGAGTACGAAATTTTAATGTTCCCAGAAGCTCGCCATGATGATTAAGTGGATAGTACCGCGCAATATCTGCAATGGACAAGAAAAACTAACACCAGTGCTTTCAGGGTCAAAGACTTTGGCCCCAACCCTAATAAACCATTTAGGTGGTTAAGATATATCTAAAAACCTAAATTTATTTCCCCAAAGCTTCTCACGTACGCTCTACAGAATGTGAGTTTACCTGTTGCACACTACACTCTGTAACCTTTAAAGGGGCACTTCCCTTATGTTGTACAACAGGAGAAGCAGGCGATCCCATAGAAGAAAAACCACTATCTCTATTAGAGGTATCAGGTGACGATAATTGTGCTTCTGCAAGTCGCCGTAACTGTGATTCTTTACTCTCACATAGAAATCTGCTTAGCTCCCTTTTCCCCGAAAGAGTACGCGTCAAATATAAATGCCACTCCTCCCCAGGGGAGAAATAGTTGGAGTTTAGCTTCTTTCGCTCCTCAGGAGAAAGAAATGGGCGTAGTTCCTCTCTCTGATCAGGATTAAGACGTTGTTGCCACTCTGGTCCACCTTCATGCATAGGAGAAGTCACCGCTGAGGATGGATTATTTTTTGCTCTTCTTTCTGAGGCAGATCGTTTAGACAAAAGTGGTTTTTCAGTTACAGGAGTTTCAGGAGTACTTCGCGTTGTATCACGTCCTTCATCATGTCGCTTAAGGTTTACGCCATATTGCTTCTTAAAAGGTGAAGAGAGCAATTTTTTTATTTTTTGAACACCACCCCCATGTTTCTTCTCCGGAGATTTACTATCTTGTGACTTTGCTTCAGAACACTCATTACTACTTTTTCGATCACTTTCATCAGTAACTTGCTGTTTTTCAGGTTCCTTATTAGAAACCTCAGAATTTAAGAATGTTGAACTATCCCATGCTCTAAGAGAACAAGTGGATTGACTTGGATCTATTTCCCCCGGCACCAACTGAAACAGCCCCCCTTTTCCTTCCTCTCTTTCTGATCCTTGCCTGGAAGGCCTCTCTAACCCTTCACCACGACTTTGCTTGGGACACCCCCGTGTCGGTGATGGTTCAGCTAATAGCGTTCGAGGAAGCTCAGGGTCAATGGACAGTTCATGGTCTTTGTTGATTACAGAGCTTTCCATGATTTTATTCAGCACACAATAAGAAATGTCTTGATTAGCAAAATCTATTCCGTATATTCCTCTCCTGCCAAATACTGGTAGATGTTTTGGTGAAATACAATCTTCAACATTATTTAACACGGTCATACCAAATACTTTATTAATATCATCCGCTTGTTCCTTGCTTAAAATTTTATAATATATAATATTATCAATAATTTCCTTAGCAGCAGGTATAAGAACTGAATTTTCACCACTGCCTGTATAAGAAACATGAAGTACAGAATTAATTGGTATACCTACTTTACGAGACAAATCAATCACTGAAAACTTTAGATTCTCAACAGTTTCATCCTCAGCACTTGTAACCTCAAAATCACGACATTCCAAAGATGCTTTGTGTTTTACTATGTCCTTAATGAACTTAGCCTTATTAAAGATGCTCCCCTTTATATACACACAATTGTCCTTGACTTTCAAGAAACCATCAGTTCTTTTAGGACTATTTTTATAACCTTTTACTGTCGCTGAGAATGACTCTATAAAATACTCTTGTAACCTTTTATCATAGAAACGCATACAATATAGATAAGATTTCCTGTCAAAGCTTTCATCAGATGTATACCCTTCTACATGTTCTAAACCAAAATCTCTTCCCATAGCACCTGTGATGTCTCTCGCAAGCCCATTAGCTAGCAAACATTTTAGATTGAAAACTATACTTTGATCTATCGGCACTGAAAATCTATACTTTCCATTACTATCTACCAATTGGCTCCGATTGAAATTAAAAGGAAAAGATTTCATATCAAAAGATAAACTAGCAGTACTTTCATTTCCACAGAATGTTTCTACTATCCTTCCTTTCATATTGTTTAAATACTTCATGCATTGATCAGCATCCATACTTTTATCAAATGAGATAACAATACGATCTTCCTTCTTAAAAAAAGTTTGATCTGTGCTTTGTACGGTAAGATTAGTAATAGCAACCTCATTATGACAAAGAATAATGTTAAATGCTCTTACTAATTCTTGATTCATTATATTAGGCATAATATCCCTCCCTATTCAAATTACCATAAATTTACTGTTACTTACCACTTCTGCCACTACCTTGACCACTAGATTGATTTTGCTTCCTTCTCTCCTCCTCACGCTTAATTCTCTCTGTAAAGTTATCAACTCTCCTTGGATCTATAGCATCCGCTCTAATTCTTCCTCCTCCTGGTGCATTATTATCGCCATATTTTCGTTTTTCATAACCTGAACCTTTATTACTATCCATATTATCCCCCAGTAAAAACATTATGTAATCAACATACTAAAAATAAAATTAAGTGCAAGCACTTTTTTATATTTTTTTTCAAAAAATTTTATTCACTCTTTTTCATAAAATTCAGTTTTCTAGATTCCAGCGTCACGCGCTGGAATGACACCTGTATTTCTCTTTGCCATCAATCCCTACTCTTTAATGTCATACCAGTACCTCTTTTTCTTGTCATCCCAGTGCCC
>NZ_JBIXJM010000225.1:0-2607 GCF_044752445.1 Wolbachia endosymbiont of Drosophila barbarae
ATCCTTTCGTCGTGCTGTTGATTCTGCCTTCCTATGACCTGTTCGGACTATTATGAGAAATGCTATACTACTTTCATAGTAGCCTTTTAGCTTAAAATTGCTATTAAATCCACGTTTCAACAAATATTCACGTGCTTCTTCAATAAATTTATTTTCTTTTTCTTCATACTTTTTTATACTACCGTTATCTTCATGTTCTTTATGATCAGCATGAATATTTTTATTTTCACAAACCTTTTCAGGATCGTGCTCAAGTACTTTTCTACCAACAATCAATAGCTTATAAGAAATTTCCTATGATTCCTTTTAAGCGAGTTTTGAATTTTTGAAATGTCATGACATTGTTGATACGGTTATCAAGAAACGATAAAGTATCCGCAAAATCTTCTGAATAATCATTGATAAAAAAAAGTATCGTACTTAAGTACACTCCAGCTAATATTGCTCTTTTTGTATAGTAGTTAAAATCTGTTGATTGGTCATGAATGCCATACCAAATCGCACTAATAGTTCTGTATAAAAGTTTACTAGAAAAATATGTATTTTTTGGTGATACGGAGAATGATAAAACATTTTTTAAAAGTTCTCTATAATTCGGTAGCTTAGCATAGTTTGAAAGGTGTATTTGAATGGCTAACTTTACTCGCTCTCGCACTTTCATATCTTCTAAATTAGAATTCCTTAGTTCAGCATCCATTGAGCTATTTAAGTCCTCTGCTATGTGCTCCAAAGCGCTATATATTCCATTCTGAAATTTGCAAAAGCTATTAGCTAGATTAAGGTCAGTGCACACCTTTAATAGGGTTTCATCGCTTATCCCTTCAAATGGAATAACCCTAATTAGCTTATCTATTATTAACTTTTGTTCCACGCAACATCATACTAAACAGCATGTGTGATTGTACCTGAGATTTTCAAACATTCTACAAAATGCTTCACCACGTTCCTCGAAATTTTTCCATTGATCAAAAGAAGCACACGCGGGAGAAAGTAATATTGTTACTTCTTCTGCGCTATTTAAGGCCTCTTCAAAAGCCAATCTGAATGCATCTTCTAGATTGCAACATTTAACATAATCTACTTTATTCTCCATAACATTTGCAAAAGCTTCGGTTGATTCTCCAATAAGAAAAGCTTTTCTTACCCTTGTAAAATGCTTGCTTAATGATTCTATTCCACCTTTTTTGCTTCTTCCACCAACGATCCAATTTATGTTTTCATAAGATAAGATCGCCTTTTCGCTCGATTTTGCATTAGTTGCTTTGCTATCGTTCACGAAAAACACATTTCTTATTTTGCCAAGCAGTTCATTCCTATGCCTCAGTCCTGAAAAGGACTTGATTCCATTGATAATAGTGTTGCTATCTACTCCAAGTACCTTACATACGGCATATGTGGCTGCTATGTTTTCTGCGTTGGATATTAGGTTTATTTTCACGTCGCTTACTGATAAGCTATGATTCTCTAATTTTAACGAGATCTTCTGGATCCCAGTGCCCCTTTTGTCATCCAAGTAGCTGACACTGGGATCCAGATAATTTCGATCTATACCAGTAATCTGTTCACTATAATCAAGCAAATTGTTACCTGCCAATGATATTAGATCTCTTGCACCACCCTCTGTCATCTGAGTAGTTGGCAATGGTTTTTCTTTTCTGGATTCCAGCGTCACGCGCTGGAATGACATCGGGGAATATGTTACTGAGATTGGAATTTTGTCTCCAGTGAATTTGTTGAATATATCAGCAGTAATCTCATTGTCACATCCTATTACGGCAACCTCACTACCGTTTATCAGTTTTAATTTAGTTGCTATGTAGTTCTCCATACTTCCATGCCTATCTATGTGATCTGGTGTAATATTGAGCAGTGCTGAAATGTCCACGTTAATTTCATTCATCAACTCCAATTGAAAAGAGGAGAGTTCGATTACATAAATTTCTGCATCTCTTTCTAGATCCAAAACAGGAACGCCTAAATTTCCACCAATAGCTACTTTTTTCCCTGCAGATTTTAATATGTGCCCTATTAGTGATGTAGTGGTTGATTTACCATTTGTTCCTGTGACGCCTATTACCTTCTGGTTCGTAGTTTTAGCTTCAAGAAATAGCTCAATGTCTGATTTTATTTTGCAATCAAATCTCCTTGCAAGTTTTACTATCCAATGTGGCTCTGTTGGCACTCCAGGGCTTAAAACCAATGCACTGATCTCATGCCAATTGTATTCCTTGGGATGAATAAAATTACATTTTTTATACATCATTTTTGCATTTGCTATTTGCTCTTCATGATCATCCCATGCATATATTCTTGCACCACTCTTTGTTAGAGCGTTAATGGCGGATAAACCAGTTTTACCAAGACCAAAAACCGCAACGTTTTGATTTTTGTATTTGTTTAGTTGCACTGCTAGATAACTTATGCGAACCATTTTATAAAGATATCGTACAAACTACAACAGACTTCTTGCATAGGTCACAACTGTCATTCAATAGAAACGAAAAAACTTACTTGACACCCTCCGCCAGTCCCCTTATCATGAAACTGAAGCTATTGTATTTGCTTTCGCCAATCTGCAGATTAAAAGGTAAGGATTACTTAATGTAT
>NZ_JBIXJM010000225.1:2647-2743 GCF_044752445.1 Wolbachia endosymbiont of Drosophila barbarae
TATGTCTTTACAAAACTTCATCTACATCTAGATTTTTATCTAAATAAGCTGAACGCGCTTATAAAGCGTTACAAGACATCAAAAAATGCCAATACT
>NZ_JBIXJM010000226.1:0-3933 GCF_044752445.1 Wolbachia endosymbiont of Drosophila barbarae
GGCACTCAACCTCCTTATCATCTTCTATCCTTATCTTATCACATCCGGACTTCTATGAAAAGAGCTATATTTAACAAAATTATGGACAAAAATGCAAGAATTTCAGAATGATCTACCTGGTTTTTTATTTAGTTGTTTAAGTAATACCACTCCCTTTAACCTCTCTATATTTGCTGAACAACTAAAAAGGGTAGGGGGGTGGTTGTAAATTGTATCTGTTCAGCAGAGTGGCAAAATAAGGTAGACGAGAAAGGACAACTATAGGAACAAATGGGTGTCATGCCAGTGCGTGACACTGGTTTCCATCCAAAAGGGTGTCATTCCAGTGTCAGCTACTTTCATGACATCGTTTACTATGTGCCATATTGTAATGTTCGTACAGTTGTGGAATGAATCGCGGTATGACGTGTTGCTTGGGTCAGCTATAGTATAAATATACTAGGGGTTATAGTTTTCTTATGCTGCCTTTTTGTTATTAGACAACCACAATATAAAGGAGTGAAACGGATGCAAACAGTAGTGCATTTCTGCACCAAACGTATTACCTTTAACGAATAGTAAAATGTGAGATTTTTTGGAACTACCGTGGAGCAATTGCTCCACGGTTTCATTCTACTTAGAATCCACCCATGCCACTCATTTCTCCTGCACCCATAGGAGATGAAGCATTTTCTTTGCTTGGTACATCAACTATCATAGATTCAGTAGTTATCAGCACACTCGCAACAGATACCGCTGTTTCAAAAGCAATACGCACCACTTTTGCTGGATCAATCACACCAGCTGTAAATGCATTAGCGTAATTCATAGCCTCAACGTTGTATATAAGCTCTTTATCATTCTGCTTAATCAAATAGTCAATTATAACAGCAGATTCAAGACCAGCATTTTTAACTAACCTTCTAATTGGAGCACTGAGAACTTTCTTGATAATGTTTATGCCTATTTGCTCTTCGTCACTTGCACCTTTTAATTTGTCGAGAACAGATGAAGCATAAAGAAGCGCAACTCCACCACCTGGAACTATGCCTTCTTCAATTGCAGCTCTTGTTGCATGCAGCGCATCTTCGACTCTATCTCTACGTTCTTTAACTTCCACTTCAGTTGCTCCACCAACTTTGAGCACAGCAACGCCACCTGATAATTTCGCTAAACGTTCTCTTAGCTTTTCTTTATCATAATCAGAAGTTGAAGTTTCAATTTGAGATTTAATCTGCTCGATTCTAGCTTTCACACTGTCAGAATCGCTATTTTCGCTGACAACTGTGGTATTATCTTTAGTAATTTTAACATTTTTAGCCGTACCAAGATCATCAAGCGTGAGATCTTCCATCTTGATTCCAAGTTCATCTTTTATGACGTACTTAGCACCAGTTAAAGTTGCTATGTCTTCGAGCATCTCCTTTCTTCTGTCACCAAAACCTGGAGCTTTTACTGCAGCAACTTTTAAACCACCACGCAATTTATTGATAACTAAAGTGCTTAATGCTTCACCTTCGATATCCTCTGCAATAATAACCAAAGGTTTACCAGATTTAACAATAGCTTCAAGAATAGGAAGTAAAGGTTGAATAATATTTAATTTTTTCTCTGTAATTAATAGATAAGGATTATCAAGCTCCACGATCATTTTTTCATTATTTGTAATAAAATACGGAGAGAGATAACCGCGATCAAATTGCATGCCAGTAGTCAGCTCAACTTCTAACTCTTTTGAACCTTTACTCTCTTCAACAGTTATTACACCCTCTTTTCCAACTTTTTTCACGGAATCAGCGATACTATTACCTATATCCTTATCACCATTTGCAGAGATTATTGCAACTTGTGCCACTTCGTCTATTTTCTCTAGAGAAATTGTACGAGACATTGACGCAATTTCCTTTAATATTACATCTTTTGCCTTCTGTATTCCGTTTTTAATACCAACACGATCGTTTCCAGCAGCAATTGATTTTGAAGCTTCCATTATCATGTTGCTAGTTAGTATTGAGCACGTTGTTGTACCATCACCAACTTTATCGTTACATTGAGAACAACTTTGTGCAAAGATGCTTGCTATTACAGCGTTTAATGGTTTTTCAGGCTTGATACCCTTCATCACCTTATAACCATCTTTTGTAATTTCTGGTGCTCCATAGGGCTTATTAATCCCTACTGTTTTTCCTCTAGGTCCCGCAGTTATTGCTACCGTTGAATCCACTATTGCTGCGACTTCACGAAAGGCTTCTTGCAACTGCTCACCTGATACTACTACATTAGTCATTTTTATCACCTCTTGTTAATAAAAAATTTAGAAAACTATAATAAAACCATTTACAATGCGCTATGTTGCGCTTTGTTTCAGTTTAGTAAAATAAAGACTGCTACTTAATGACAGCAAGTATATCGGATTCCTTCATCACGATAAGCTTCTCATTATTATGTTCTATTTCTGTACCAGCCCATTGGCGATAGAACACTTTATCACCAGCTTTCACAGTTAAAGTTACGCGTTCGCCACTTGAATTGCGTGAACCTTCACCAATTGCTATAACTTCACCTTTAGTAGGTTTCTTTTCAGCACTTGATGGAAGCACAATTCCACCTTGCTTTTCTTCGCTAATAGGCTTGATCAGCACGCTATCATCTAATACATTTAAACTTATACTTGACATTTGTTTTTCCTCATCAACAAATTAACTTATAAGTTTATATATATATACTCGTAAGTTAGATTTCAAGGGCTGGAGCTTGTAAAATATGCACACCAAAAGCAGTTTCTAAAAGAGCCTAATGTTATATAATAAAATTTAGATTTATTTATAGAGATTTCATGAGTTATATACCATTTTTAAGTCGTGGTGTGATAGTGCTATATGGGCCTGACACTAGAGATTTTCTGCAGGGTATTATAACCAATGATATTAATAAGTTGGATAGCCAAAAAGCCATTTACTCTTTATTGCTTAGCCCTCAGGGAAAATATCTATATGATTTTTTTCTTATTGAATATGGTAAATACACCCTCTTAGAGTGCGAAAACATGCACTTGCAGCAAATAATCGAGAAACTGGATTTGCTTAAAACTTACTTGAGAGTGAAGATTAAAGACGTTAGCGCACTATATAAGGTTGGAGTTTTGTTTAATACTAAGTTGGCGGAGTGTAGTGGTAAGTCACAAGTTATTTTTCAAGATCCAAGGCACAAGCTGCTAGGAATGAGGATCATACATAAAGATGAAATAAAAGAGCCGGTTGGGGATTTTACTCAGTATGAAAAAGTCAGAATTCAAAATCTTGTTCCAGATGGAGCGAAAGATATGGTGCAGAATTCATCGTTTCCGCTGCAATTTTTAATCGATAAAGTAAACGGTATAAGCTTTAATAAGGGGTGTTATATAGGTCAGGAAGTTGTAAATCGAATGAGCAGACAAGAAATATTCAGAAGAAAACTTTACCTTGTTGAGGGGGATAACGCACTTCCAGATATTGGCACTAAAATGACAAATGAAAATAATGAAGAAATAGGGGAACTGCGCTCTAGTGTAGACAACATTGGATTTGCATTGCTTAATACTGGAAAGAGCCATGCAAATTTATATGCAGATGGAGTTAGGTGCGTTAAGACGTTGAAGTCTTAAGGTAGCACATATAGAAACGAAAAACTTGCTTGACACCCTTCGCCAGCGCCCTTATCATGGTATTGAAGGTATTCAGTTATCTTCATCTGTGCAGATTAAACAGCAAGAAAACAACGTAGTTGGCGTCTTATTTTTAATTTTTTGCACTATGTSCACCTTATGTCTTCACAACATTTCTRGGTTTTTACCTATATAAGCTGAAACGCGCTTATAAGTCGTTTAAGACAGTATAGTACGCCAATTTGCAGGATTAGAGAGTGACAACTAGCTAACACGGGGTTTCTTTTGCCTTTTTTTCTGCTTAGTAAATT
>NZ_JBIXJM010000227.1:0-12256 GCF_044752445.1 Wolbachia endosymbiont of Drosophila barbarae
TATAACCAGGTGGAACCGGTATAGGCACCGATAGCGGCAAGGAGAAGATGATTATTAAAATACCAAAACCGCGCTCATGCAAAGCTGTTTTAATGTCAAACAAAGTTACTTTATTGCTATCATTGTTATTGGTATCTGCAACCTCTTTTAGAATATCAGAAGCTAGTTTTTTATCTTTAGTTAGTTTCTCACTTTTTTGCACAATTATCCTTTAATAAAATATTCCTCTTAAGCTAACATAGTTGTTGCTGTATTTCAATATTTGTTATTTATTTCATACCAACACTTCATCTCTTTCATTCTTTAACCTGACTAAGTTTTTAAACAGATGACATGCACTAAGGTGCATGTCACGAAGTATGAGGACGCTAACGATCTGGTTCATTAGACGATAATTTTTCTGAGTCCTTAAGCTCCTGTTTAAGGTTTTTGATGCCTTTTCCTAAATCACCCATAACTTGCGGTAATCTGCCTGCACCAAACAGAACTAAAATTATTATTAAGACTAGAAACAATTGCCATGGTCCTAAACTCATTTTCACCTCCATTTAAAATATTGACCTTTAAATATTAAAACTTGACTGAAGTCAAGTAACACATAGATTATATCACCTTTATTTAATTATAAATCAAGGTTTTTTAATTATTTTATAACAATCCCAAACTAGATTGTTTTCTTGCAGCGAATAAGTGGAAACTTTTCGCTTAACTGTAGAGTAGAAGAGAGCTCACTAAAAAACTTTGCTAGCGTATCATCTTTAGGCTTATGGTATATATCGCTAGAAACTCCTGATTGAATAATTTTACCATTTTTCATTACGTAGATAAAATCTGCAACTTTCAATGCTTCTTGCGGGTCATGAGTTACCATTAGCACAGGGATATTTTTACTTCTGAAAAGGGACAATATATGTTGTCTTATTCGGCACTTGAGCAGTATATCTAAATTAGAAAATGGTTCATCTAACAACACAACATCAGGGTTTTGTGCCATCACTCTTGCTATTGCAACTAATTGTTGCTGTCCTCCAGATAAGGCGTTAGGGTACATATTTTCATATTTTTCTATATTGAGTAACTTCAAGATTTCCAATGCAATTAGGTGCTTTTCTCTCTTGGAAGAGCTGCGGATAGCAAAGGTTATATTTTCTACTACTGTTTTATGAGGAAATAATGCAGAATGCTGAAAAATCAATCCGATATTTCTATGCTCTATAGCGACTGATGCCTTATTACTTGCAACTAACCTATCATTTATAAAAATAGTTCCAGATTTTGGATTTTCTATCCCCGCAATTAATTTCAAAATTGTTGACTTGCCACAGCCAGAATGCCCCAATAAACATGCAACATTTCCTTTCTTTACTTTAATGTTTATATTGCTTAAAGCAAAGTCGTTTTGATTGTTATAGAAATAACCAATATTGTTAACTAGCATTAATCTTACTTAAACCATGTTATTAAATATAATAGCATTATACTCAAGAAGTACAGAAATGTTTTTTGTCGTCATAAATTGGTTATGCAAGAAATCTAGAAAAGAAAGGATTTTTTGCTATAACTTTACATGAATGGTAGGAAACACGGGACTATAGCTCAGCAGGATAGAGCGTTGGACTCCTAATCCGAAGGTCGTGCGTTCGAATCGCACTAGTCCCACCACATTAAATTTTATGGAGATTTTTTTTCACAAATACGCACACCTTTTTTTGCGGTTTTAAGATATAAATTCCCTAATAATAAAACGGGTTTTGTGTCATTCCAGTACTCCTCTCTTATAATTCACGTATTTAAGAATGACTTCTGCTAAACCTTTACTAATTCCAGGTACGTTTTGAATTTCAGCCAGAGAAGCTTTGCTTATATTTTTCACTGAACCAAAATAAGACATCAACGCTTTTTTTCTTTTGTTGCCAATGCCGGGTATTTTGCTTAATTGTGAAACTATAAACTGTTTATCGCGTTTTTTTCTATGTGAAGTTATCGCAAAACGGTGGGCTTCATTACGCAGCGATTGTAAGTAAAGCATGACTTTGCTGTCATTTGCCAGACTGAATTCTTCCCTGCCCAGCATATAAAATCTTTCATTTCCTGCGTTACGATTAGGACCTTTTGCCATACAAGCAAAAGGAACGTTTATATTCAATACTTCCAGTACATTCTGTACTATGGAAACATGTCCTGGTCCACCATCAATCAGTAAAAAATCAGGTATTATGCCTTTTATATTGCCGGAGAAACGTCTGGTTAGCACTTCCCTCATCATTTTATAGTCATCGCCTGAAAATTTTTCCTTTATAGTAAATTTTCTGTACTCACTTTTTAAAAAACCCTCCTGCCCTGCAACAACCATTACACCAATTTGTTGGTTTCCAAATATATGGCTATTGTCATAAACCTCAATACGCTTTGGAATGTTTGGTAACAAGAAGATTTTGCTAAGCTCTTCAAGCTTTTCTAGGTTATTTCTATAATCGATAAGCTTCTGCTCTAAGCTATGCTGAGAGTTATCATAAACAAATTTCAATAAATCACGCTCTTTTTTATTCTTTGCATGCAGAACTTTTACTGGCTTTTGAGCAACCTTATATAGTGCTTGTTCTATAATTTCCTTATCCACAATAGAATCTGGAACGTAAATTTGTATTGGAGGTATGTTAGCTGAATTATAAAAATTGACCAAAAAGGTGGATAAAATTTCATCATTTGAGTGATCACCACAGTTCTCGGCAAAGTAAGGAGTGCTGCCGTAGTTGTCTTTATTTCTGAACGATAACACACTAATACATGCTAGATCCTCTTCACGTACAATACTGAAGAAATCTGCATCTTTTTCAAAAGAAAAATCCGTGTGCTGTATTTGAATTTGCTCAAGAAACTTTACCCGATCTCTATATATAGCAGCAAGCTCATAGTTTTCTTCACTGCTGCACTTTCTCATTGTGAAAAGTAACTGTTCTTTCACTTCCTTATTTCTTCCAAGCAATGTATTTCGTGCCTGTTTTACTGATTGGCAGTAGTCGTCTTTTGTGATTTTGTTTATGCATGGTGCTGAGCAGCGCTTAATTTGATACTCAATACATGGTCTTTTTGTTGATGAAAAGTATTGATCTGAACATACTCTCAAGAGAAAAGCTCTTTGCAATGATAATATAGTTTGCTTAACAGCAGCGGCAGATGTAAAGGGACCATAATAATGAAACTCATTTTTCTTAAATTTGCCTCTATATTTTGCTATTCTTGGATAATCGTGCTTGGAAATTGTTATATAAGGATAAAATTTTCCATCCTTGAGCACAATATTATAAAGTGGTTTCAATGATTTTATTAGCTGTGCTTCAAGAAGCAGTGCTTCGATTTCATTCTCAGTGATGAATATTTCAACCTTAATAACCTGTAAGAGCATAACTCTAATTCGTTCAGAAAGGTTTTCGAATTGAAGGTAGTCGGATAACCTTGACTTTAAGTTTTTTGCTTTTCCAACATATAAAACTTTATTCTTATCTCCAACCATCTTATACACGCCACAGGATTGTGGAGATGATTTGATTTGTTCTTTATATTGCCTGAGCATTTATCCATTGTTTAACCTGTATGAGGTTAAAATCTGCTACTAAATGAAAGATGGAAACTACATTTTCAAGCAAAGATAATCTGTTTCTTCTCAGCTTATCAGAATCACAGTTAATCTTTATACTGTCCATAAACTGATTGATAAACGGAGCAAAACCAGCAAGTTCATCAAGTGCTACATTAAAGTGGTTATTTTTTATCGCTTGTTTTATGTTTTTACAAGCAGTTATAGCACAATTTGATAGCGCAATTTCTTCACTTTCAATCAAAAACCTCTTACCGTAAGATGCACTATAAGTAGTGCCATCACTTTTCCTTGCTTTGCTCATCATGTTACTGACTCTTTTGTAAGTGCTTAGAATTTGTTCACCTTCTGGAGTACTAAGATAACGATCCAATATAACAGTTTGCTTTTCCGCTGTCAGCAGATCATTAATATCGATTTTATATATTATTGAATCTACAACATCTTGCCTTATATCTCTATTTTTTAAAATAACCTTGAATCTTTCTAAGCAAAATCTAAATACTAGTTCTGAAATTTGTTTTCTATTCGGCTTATCAACTGACGCTGTATTTTTATTAAATAGAAGCCCTGAATATAAAGATACTGACTTGTCTATCATTAGCCTAATTGGAACATGCAAATTATTTTCAAGTATTGTCCTAATTATACCAATTGTCATTCTCCGCAAACCAAATTGATCATACGAACCAGAGATTTTCTCACCTGCTGCAATTAAACCAACTAAGCTATCCACTTTGTCTGCAATTGACACAGCAATTGCAGAAGGAGATTTAGGACACTCCTGCTCTGGCCCGATTGGCTTATAATGCTCAGTTATAGCTTCCACTATTTCTCTATCTTCTTGAAAATAAGAAGCATAATATCCACCCATTACTCCTTGTAATTCTGGAAACTCTCTTACTATCGATGTTGCCAAATCAGCTTTTGCCAAATATGCAGCACGTTCAACTTTTATCAGCGAAGCATGTGGAATAAATATAGCTATATACTTTGACAAAGCCGTAATACGCTTCACCTTTTCCCCCACGCTGCCAAGTGAAGCATGAAATAATATTGAACCTAATCTTTTGACATAATAATCTAGATTTTCCTTTTTATCTTGAGATATTAAAAATTGGGCATCAGCAAGACGTGCTTCTAATATTCTTTCGTGTCCTTTAACAACTTCACCATTGTTGACGTTGACAACAGTGACAAAGTGTGAAATTCTCTTTCCATTACTTAAAGCAAGGTATTTTTGTTGTGTATTAACTATACTAAGTATTACTTCCTTCGGTAATCCAAATGACTTTTCTTGATTCACTTCACCAAACAGTACGATTGGCCACTCTATAAGCCCTGTCAATTCATTTAGTAAATAATCATTTTTCTCAAGTTGTAAATTCTGCTCTTTTGTGAATTTATTAATCTGATCTAGTATAAATTGCTTTCTTTTGTCCATTTGGAGAATTACACTGTTTTTTTCTAGCAATTCAAAATAGTCTTTAGGTGTTTTAACAGTAAGCGCCGTACCACTTGAGAGAAATCGATGGCCATATGTTGTGTTAGATGCTGTAATCCCTGCAAAAGATACAGGTATTATTTCATCATTTAAAATGCATAAAATGTTTTTAATTGGCCTAACCCACCTTTCTTTTCCTTTGCCCCATCTCATACTTTTTGGCCAAGAGAAATTTTTTAATATTTCTCCTAGTTGATTTTTAAGAAACTCTTGAATGTTAAATGAGCAGCTTTCTCTTTTAATGAAGTAAAAATCCTCATTATTTACTTTTCGAACGAGCAAATCTTCTTCATTTTTCTGATATTTTCTTAAAAAACCCTCGATAGCACTTTTTGGTGCGTTAATGTTTGGTCCCTTAACTTCGTTATTGGAATCCTTTAGCTCCAAAGCATTTATGTTGTCAACAAATAGAGTAATGCGACGTGCCGTTATAAAAACCTCCATTGATGTAAATTTTACATTATTTTTGTTAAAAACATTGGCAATACAGCTCTTAACTTGAGTTGCAGCTACATTCTGCATTCTCGGTGGTATTTCTTCTGAAAGGCACTCAAATAATAACTGCAACGACATACGCTATTTACTCATGTACAATTCACAACATTTTTTTGTTAGCTCTCTAACTTTACCAATATAAGCTGTACGTTCATTTACACCAAGCACACCTCTTGCATCAAGCAGATTAAGTAGGTGACTAGTTTTAATACATTGGTCATAGGCTGCCATTGGTAGCTCCTTTTCAATAAGGAACTTACACAATTTTTCCGTATCTTCGAATTGCTGCTGTACCACTTTAGTATCATAATAATCTAACGCTAGATAAGAAAATTCATATTCTCTTTGTTTAAAAATATCTCCGTAAGCTACACCGTTATCGTTCCAAATTATATCGTAAACATTATCTACACCTTGTATGCACATTGCTAAACGTTCCAACCCATATGCCACCTCACCAGGAACCATCTTGCAGTCAATCCCTCCAACTTGCTGTATATAAGTAAGCTGTGTTACTTCCATTCCATTGCATGTAACTTCCCAACCAAGTCCTGATGCTCCAACGCTCGGATTTTCCCAATCATCTTCAACAAACTTAATATCATATTTTTCTGTAGATATGCCAAGAACTTTTAAGCTATCTAAATAGACGTCTTGTAAATTATTACCAGATGGCTTTATTATAACTTGATATTGGTGATGTTGATACAGGCGATTAGGATTATCACTATAGCGTCCATCTGCTGGCCTAATTACTGGTTGTAGATATGCAATTTTTGTCGGTTTTGTATCAATTGCAGACATAATTGTTGCGGGATGTAATGTGCCAGCACCAACTTCAGATGTGTATGGGTGAAGTATAACACATCCTTCACTAGCCCAAAAATCTTGCAACTCTTTTATTATACTTTGTAAGTTCACACAAATTGCACACTTTTTATACTAAATATATAAATAAATAAGTACTATTCAATACCTATTTTTTTAACAGTATCATGTAAATAATCACCTAAGACTGCTGAACTTTCTCTCACATACTGAATTATGCTTTTATTTAGGACAATTGCATCATGCATAGTTAAATCGCAGAATATAAATGCTGTTAAATACAGTAAAATCACCGCATAAAATGTGTGAAAAATCCCCTCAAATGTAATTGACATTGCATTATTATAGCTGAGCTGTATTGAACTTATTGGCCATGGTTTTATCGCTTCTACGACATTAAAAAATACGTAAGGTATCATAAGAAAAAAGAAAAAGTGCATAAAATCATTAAACCAAAATGGGCATTGAAACATCTGCTTACATATATTCCCATAGAGTTTACTTACAGCATAATAAATTGACATTATTGCTGGCATTGAAAGTGCTACAGTCAGTACTTGCCCTGACGCTATTTGTATTACTATTTCTTCACCACTGTTTGCTGAAGGGTCTTGAGCATGAAAAATAAATATTCCAATTAATTGCATTACTAACATAACTATTGCCAATTTTGTAAAAACAGCAGCTACAACTATTCCTGAGTCTGGCATTTTATATAGTAAGTATTCGCCTCCATATGTAAGAATTAATATAACATCGACAATAAATAATATTAAAAAAGAAGACCAATAGTTCTGCCAACTTGGTAAATATCCTATTCCTAAAAGAGAGCTTACTGTTTTGGCAGGAAAAACCTTACCTAGCATCTTTCCCAAAAATTTAAAAAAAATCCCCATGTTCTAAGTAACACTTGGTTTATATTATTTATAATACTGTATTGTAACGGACTTATCAACAACTTAAAACATGTATTGAAAGATTTTAGGTAATATGCAGCAACAGTAGAAGAACGTGCGCCAAAAATTTAATAATTTTATAGGGCTTATGCACTTAAATTTTTTGCAATATCAAGTGCAGCGTAAGTGAATATTGCACTTGCACCCGCACGTTTGAAACCAATCAAAGATTCATAAATCACCTTGTCATAATCCAGCCAGCTATTATTTGCAGCAGCTTTTATCATTGCGTACTCACCGCTTACTTGGTAAGCAAAAATCGGAAAATTAAACTTATCACTTGCTGTTTTGATAATATCCAAATATGGCATACCTGGTTTAATCATAATAAAATCTGCACCTTCATTTATATCCATTTCAATTTCGCACATTGCTTCGCGCGCATTTTTATAATCCATTTGATAACCACTTTTGTCTATAGAATGTGATAGCCCACATGAACCAACGACTTGCCTGAATGGAGCATAGAAGCTAGAGCAGTATTTTACTGCATAAGATAATATTAATACGTCTTGAAAATTGTTATCATCTAATGATTTTCTGATTCTTCCTATTCTACCATCCATCATATCAGAAGGAGCAACTACATCACATCCTGATGCTGCTAAAGCAAGTGCTTGCTTACATAATATCGACACGGTTTCATCGTTTTCTACATCCATCTGATTATCTTTTAAAATGCCGTCATGGCCGTGAATAGTGTATGGATCCAATGCAATGTCTGCAATAATACCAATTTCAGGTACCTTTAATTTTACAGCACAAATTGCTCTGCAGATTAAGTTGTCAGAATTATATGCTTCCTCAGCGTTTTCAGATTTTAGTTTACTATCAACTACAGGAAAAATTGCAACAGCATTAATTCCTAAATCTTTAGCTTCCTTAACTATAGACACTAATCCATCTATTGAATAACACTTTACATCTGGTAAGCCAGAAATTGGTTCAGTTGTTTCTTCTCTGTCATGAACAAACAGAGGAAGAACCAGATCGTTTACTGATAAACTATTTTCACTTGTTAAATTGCGAACCCATTTGCTCGAGCGCCTGCGTCTTAATCTTGTATTTGGGAAATTAAACATTGGATCCAGGCAAATTCCCAGTAAAGAGCAACACCCCTGAAATGAGTATTACCCAAAGCACCGATATTGGTAGAAATACTTTCCAACCAAGGCGCATTAGCTGATCATATCGATAACGAGATATTGTTGCTCTAATCCAAATAAATACGAATAAAAGTATAATTATCTTCAAAACGAACCAAATTAAACCTGGAATTTTATAAAGCAAACCAAGTTCTAACGGAGGATACCATCCTCCTAGAAAGAATATCGTCATCATAGCACTTGCTAGAATCATATTTGCATATTCTCCAAGAAAAAAGAGGGCAAAAGGCATGGATGAATATTCAACGTTATATCCAGAGACTAGCTCTGCTTCAGCTTCTGGTAAATCAAATGGGTGACGATTAGTTTCTGCAAGCAAAGAAATAAAAAATATTATTCCTATAGGCATTAGTAGTAAATCAACCCAAAATGGCATATTGTGTTTCGCTACCACCATCTCTCCAAGATTTAATGTTCCAGTGGTAATAACGACTGCAGCAACTATTAAGCCTATTGAAACTTCATATGAAATCATCTGAGCAGCCGACCGTATAGCACCAAGAAATGCATAATTAGAATTGCTTGACCAGCCTGCAATAATTACGCCGTATACTCCCAGCGACGATATAGCTAGCACGTAAAGCACTCCAACATTAATATTTGCTATAACCTTAGGAATAACTACTTGCTGGCCATTTTCTACAATTACTTCAGCACCAAACGGTATAACTGCCCAGGCAATTAATGCCAAGATAAAGGTAAGCATTGGAGCCATAATGAACAGTATGGTGCTCGCTCTAAATGGTATTATCGGCTCTTTAATCAGTAGCTTAATAGCATCTGCAAATGGCTGCAATAGCCCAAAAGGTCCAACTACACTCGGGCCGTGCCTCAGTTGAATTGCAGCAAGGACCTTACGCTCAAAGTATGTCAAATATGCAACTGAAAGTAGTAGCGGTACTAAAATAAATAAAATATTAACTAGCGTGTTCATAAAAAGCTTTAGTACAATCTGCCATTATTTTTGAAGCGCGACTTATTGAATCCGTCATATAAAAATTACACTCCTTTAAAGTAAAAGGTGTATTACTTAAGCTTATCTCACCATTGCTAATTGGCACCCATGTGTTTTTTACCACTTGATCAGCATTTCTAAACTGTGGACCGATAGTATCTAATTTTTTTCTCACGTCAAATAAACTATCATATGGTAAGGAGAGATCCAAATATTGCGAGAGATTTTTAATAATTAACCAATCCTCCTTTGCTTCACCTGAAGGAAATACAGCTAAATTTGTTCTTTGCACTCGACCTTCAGTGTTTACATAAGTTGCATATTTTTCTGTATATGCAGCACCAGGCAAGATAACATCTGCCACATGTGCACCCTTATCACCGTGATGACCTTGATAAATTACAAATGTGTTTTCTAACTTTGATGTGTCAATTTCATCTGCACCAAGAAGATAAACAACTTCTATTTCACCACTTTCTGCATGTTCCAATATTTGATTAATATCCCTTTCGCCTTTTTTAGGAACAAACCCAATATCTAGCCCACCAACTCTTGCTGCAGCTTTATGCAGCACATTAAAGCCATTCCAGTCATCTCTTACCATATTAAATTTTTCTGCAATTTTGCCAGCTAGAGCTAAAACTGATTCAGAATCATCTCTTATTAATGCATCTTGACCGATAATCAGCATAGGGTTTTGAGCAGCTACCAGCAGCTCACAGAACTTATGATTTCCATTTGCCATTTCACTCAAAATATCAGGATTATCGCCCAATTTCTCAACATGATACAAATATTCAATGTTAGGACCAACACTTGCAACAGGAAAGTTGCCCTGTAAATATCTCTTTCTCAATCTTACGTTAATGATCGGTGCTTCTATCCTTGGGTTTGTATTTATAAGCAGACACAAATCCGCATTCTCTATACCTTCAATAGTGGTATTGAACACATACGATCCACGATTATTTGGTATAAGTTTTGCACCATCCTGCCTGCAATCTATATTTCCCGAGCCGAGCTTCTGCATCATTTCTTTAAGTAGAAGCATAGACTCACAATCTGCTAAATCACCTGCAATTGCAGCTATTTTATTTGATTTTGTATTCTTTAATTTCTTTGCAGCAACAGTTAATGCCTCATTCCAATCAACTGGGGCTAATTTACCATCTTTTTTTATATAAGGTCGATCAAGACGCTGAACTTTTAGTCCATCATAGGCAAAGCGGGTTTTATCTGATATCCATTCTTCATTTACCTCTTCGCTCAGCCTTGGTAATATCCTCATAACCTCCGGGCCACGATAATCAACTCTAATTGCGCTACCCACAGCATCTAGCACATCTATAGTCTCACAATGTGATAGCTCCCATGGACGCGCTGTAAAGGAGTAAGGCTTTGAAGTTAAAGCTCCTACCGGGCAGAGATCTATGATATTTCCAGATAATTCAGAACTAATATGCCTTTTTATGTAAGTGCTAATCTCTACATTTTCTCCCCTTCCGATTCCTCCAAGTTCATTTGTACCTGCAACATCAGACAAAAATCTAACACACCGAGTGCAATGAATGCATCGATTCATCGCAGTCTCAATCAGTGGTCCGAAGTGTTTTTTTGGCACAGCCCTCTTATGCTCATCAAGTCTGCTGGTTCCTTTCCCATAAGCCATCGTGATATCTTGCAAATCGCATTCACCACCTTGATCGCAAATTGGGCAATCAAGCGGGTGGTTAATTAGCAAAAACTCAAGCACACCTTCACGTGCTTTTTTAACCTTAGGGGTATCAGTGTGAATAACCATCCCTTCTGCAACTGGCATTGCACAAGAGGCTACTGGTTTTGGAGGTCCACCCTCCACTTCAACCAAACACATTCTGCAATTACCAGCAATTGCTAAACGCTCATGATAACAAAAACGTGGAATTTCAACGCCCACGACTTCACAAGCTTGAATTATAGTGAGCCCATGCTCTACTTCACATTCCTTAGAATTAATAGTAACTTTAACCACAACTATTATACAGCTTCCCACTTTATAGGATTGCCGCTTACCTCATCTTCAACCAGATTGCCGTTGTCATATTGAGCAGACATATAATTCATGCGCGAATCACGATCTATATATCTAACAGGTTTTACCGGTTTATCTTTATACATTTTTTGCTCAGCTTTCTTACGCTGAGTAGGGTTATTTTTACTAGCTGTCTTTGCTTTCCCACCTGCTGCCATATAAACTCCTAAAAACTTTTCATTCTATTTTAACACTTAAGTATATAGCGTCAATATTTAATAACTTTAAAATTTCAATAGATCTCTTATTATAATCATTTTACAATCATTGTTTAAATAAAAAGTTACCCCTTGATGCCATTCCAGCGCATGACGCACAGCTGTACGAGCATTGCAACTTGCAGGCAATTTGCGTGGCAGATTCAAGTAGCTGACACTGGTTTCCATCCAAGACAGCAGTAGCCCTTTCGGTGGTATTTCAGTGCTTGACACTGAAATCCAGGATTTTGATTGGATACTGAGTTGGTAAGCATAAAAGTGTAGCTAACGCGAGCTCTACGTCATACCGCGATTTATTCGCGGTATCTCAAAGCATAGATCCCGCTAACACGTAGCGGGATGACGGTTGTCGTTTAGCTACAAACGTTAAGAAATTTACCAAATAAAAAAAAGGCAAAAGAAGCCCTGGGGTTATTATCCGCTTTAAAATATTGGCGTTTTTTATGTTTTAAACGCTTGACAAGC
>NZ_JBIXJM010000227.1:12267-12360 GCF_044752445.1 Wolbachia endosymbiont of Drosophila barbarae
GCTTTTAATTGCAACTAACTTACGCTGCAAATGTTTAAGAAATTTACTAAGCAGAAAAAAAGACAAAGAATCCCCGAGTTAGCTAGTCTTTTA
>NZ_JBIXJM010000228.1:0-7104 GCF_044752445.1 Wolbachia endosymbiont of Drosophila barbarae
TATAGCTAAAGTGACTTAGGTTCTCTAATTGCACATAAGTCAACAATAATTTTCACACAAATCAAAACAGCATATCTTCTCCATAATCCTTGGTAATTTTACATAAGTTAAAAGTAGCATATGGTTCTCTCCACGGTCTGAGATGACAATAAATTTGTTAAGCCGCATTATACTTGTTAGGCGGAAGTGGACGGCAACATGTTTACCACGAAGTCTAACTAAGTTCTTGCTTGTCCCTTCCATCGGCATTGCTATCTTTATTTTCAATAAAATTATTGTCCTATGCTCTTTTGATGTTTATTGATAATAAAATTCTGTTTTATCAACCAACATCCTATGCATAATTACAGCTAATTTTCTTGCTACTGCTACAATTGCTTTTTTCATTCCTTTTTTCTTCGCAACCCCAGTTTTTTAATTTAAATGTCCTCTTGGTAACTGTAAGCATTGTTTGTGCAGCTTCATATAACATACTTCTACATTCCGCTGGTCCCATCTTTGATATGCTGCCATGCCGATCAACTTCTCCAGAAGAATATTGCCTTGGTGTCAACCCTATATACCCCAGTTGCGGATTAGCCAACGAAGTAAAGCTTAGAAATGCAGCGGCTGCATGGAATATGAAACAAGCGTAGAAAAAATGTGTACCAAAAAATTTATCGGTGATCTGTGGCGAGTATGCTCAATCTCAAATTTGTTTTTCAGAGAGCCAAAAACTGTCTCAATAATCGATCTTTTTCTTAACAAAATCTTCTCATTTAGCGCCATTAATGAGTTTTTCATACCCTTTTTTATACTGGTTACAAGCTTTAACCCTCTATCGAATAATTCGTGAAAAAGATCTTTTTTGATATATCCTTTATCTCCAAACAATAATCCAGTCAATTTCTTAGTTAAATTTGGCACAGGTATCAACGTTGCCTTTTATCACCGTAACCCCTTGAATTTCGCCAGTTTCATTGATTACTAGATGTACCGAAAAACCACCCATAAGTAGTCTTTCCAATCTTTGCCAACCCTTTGAAAACTTTGTTTCTCGAGGTCCTTTTTGGATGGCAAACAGCGATAGATTATGTACGAAATCCCTGTCACTTTTGACTGTTCGCAAAACCATTGCATTAAGAGCGCTAAATACCATAAAACCCGCGATTTTAACCTGATAAACCTACTGTAGGATGGCAATTTTGGAAACGCTGATTCGTATAATAATTTCAAATAATGCACATAGAAAATTTTAAAATTGTCGCACTTGATATAGCAATATTATGGTAAAAATCTCTGAATGCGTAATCTCTGGCGTCCTGGTTGGTTTTTTACCACTTGGTAGAAGTTTTTCTGCAAAATTTTCATCGACTGTATTGCAAAAATCATCGACTATACAAAAGATTTCTGTTACTTTTTCTTTCATTGGTAACCTCCTATTTTAGGAATGAATATCAAATACCTCGGAGTTTACCCTATTTCCTTACCTTTTCTATTTTTTCTAATTTACAACTGGGGTTAGCAGTGCTGTGAGAATGGTTGAAAGCGCAAAAGAAAACCTCTCGGAAGTTAAAAATATACTGGTCGATGCAGGTTATACAGGAGAAAATTTTGCAACTCAAATAAAAACGATTATTGGAGCAACTGTAGAAGTAATAAAACGAAGTGAATTACATTCCTTTGCTGTATTGCCACAAAGATGGGTTGTAGAGCGATCTTTCGCTTGGTTAGAAAAATGCAGACGATTGTGGAAAAATTGCGAGCGAAAACTTAACACTAGCCTACAAATGGTCGTTCTTTCCTTCATTTCTCTTCTATTGAGAAGATTTTAAACAGGTTCTAAATCTTTATTTTAAAAATGTCATATTGACCACCGGTACCTGAAAATACTATTCCAATTGATCAGAGCTATCCATTTCCTTAATTTTTGTAACGTTGTCATAGGAGTACTATAACTTTAGTATCAACTATGTTTTATTGTTTTTGCATCTAAAAAAATTTAGCTTATTCAAGTAGCATTTTGCCTTTTTTTGGATGTAGGGATTTTTTAGGAATTGTCTTCTTGAATTCTATGGTATTTTGTTTAACATTGAAACAAGATTCCAGTGTCAGCTACTTGTATAACATTGTTGGTTAATGTTTTATGGCTTTACGATAGCTATACAACTTATCTTAAAAGCAATATAGTGTTTACTATACAATGAATCAAAGATAGTAAGTAAAGTCTATGGAATTTCAAATCGCTACACATTTTCAACCGGCTGGGGATCAACCACAGGCAATCGATAGCTTAATTGCAGGGCTAAATAGCAATAAAAGAGATCAGGTTTTGCTTGGAGTTACTGGTTCTGGGAAAACTTTTACTATGGCAAATGTTATTGCAAGGACAAACAGGCCTGCATTAATTATGGCACACAATAAAACTTTAGCAGCACAGCTTTATGAGGAAATGAAAGGATTGTTTCCCCATAATGCTGTTGAATACTTCATTTCTTATTATGATTATTATCAACCTGAAGCCTATTTACCACAAACTGATACTTATATCGAAAAAGATTCTGCAATTAACGAAAGAATTGAGATGCTGCGTTATTCCACCGTCTGCTCCCTTTTGGAGCGCAGGGATACGATCGTAGTTGCCAGTGTTTCCTGCATATACGGTCTTGGTTCGCCTGAGAGCTACCGCAGCATGATCATACCGCTTAGTGTTGGAAATAAAATTCGTATTAATGATTTCCTGAGCAACTTAACTGATCTTCAATACAAGCGCTCTGATGCCAGGTTTGAGAGAGGATATTTCAGAGTGCGCGGCGATATTGTTGATATATTTCCTTCCCATTATGAAAATAAAGCTTGGCGTTTATCGTTATTTGGCGATGAAATAGAAGAAATTTCTGAAGTTGATGCTATAACGGGGAATGTTACCAAAGGCGTAAATAAAATCACCATTTTTCCAAATAGCTATTACATAACCCCGCGTGAGGCTTTGTTGCAGGCAATTGAACTAGTCAAAAAAGAGCTGCATGAACGCTTGGATTATTACTACTCGCAAAACAAGATTGTTGAAGCAAAGCGCCTCGAGCAACGCACTAATTTTGATATCGAAATGATGAGAACAACAGGAATATGTAAAGGTATTGAAAATTATTCGCGTTATCTCTATGGAATGGAAGCTGGGGATCCACCACCTACTTTGTTTGAATATTTACCCAAAGACGTAATTTTATTTGTTGATGAGAGTCATGTCACCGTTCCTCAGGTTGGTGCGATGTACAGTGGTAATGAGGCGCGTAAAAAGAAATTGATTGACTATGGCTTCAGGCTCCCTTCCGCTTTTGATAATCGTCCATTAAAATTTGAAGAGTGGGAGGGAGTTAGGCCGCAGACTGTTTACATTTCAGCCACTCCAGGAAAGTATGAGTTGGCAAAGACCAATAATGTATTTATAGAGCAAGTTATCCGTCCAACAGGGCTTATAGACCCAATCTGCATTGTGAAACCAATAGAGAGTCAAATTGATGATGTAATTCACGAGGCACAAGTGACAATAGGGAAGGGATTTTGTGTTTTAATCACTACATTGACGAAAAAAATGGCTGAAAATTTAGCTGAATATATGAGTGAATTGAATATGAGAGTGAGTTATTTGCATTCTGATATTGCTGCGCTGGAGAGAATAGAAATTATATACAAATTAAGATCTAAAGAAATCGATGTTTTAGTAGGTGTTAACTTGCTGAGGGAAGGTCTTGATATTCCAGAGTGTGGGTTGGTTGCAATTTTGGATGCTGATAAAGAAGGATTTTTGCGATCGGAAACTTCATTAATTCAAACGATCGGTCGTGCTGCGCGTAATGCTGAAGGTAGAGTAATTTTGTATGCAGATAAAATCACTGGTTCTCTGGACCGTGCGTTAAAAGAGACCGAAAGAAGAAGAAAAAAACAAGAAGAACATAATATATTGCACAATATTATCCCAAAGACTATAATAAAACCTATATCAAACACCTTACAAGAGAGGGCAATAGCAGAACCGAAAGTAAATACTAATAAGGATGATTTGAGAAAGCAAATGTTAGCGCATGCTGAAAATTTAGAGTTTGAAGAAGCAGCAAGAATAAAAAAATTATTGTAAGGTTAAGTAATATATGATGCTATGGGCATAGCATGAAAGTGTAAATAATTTTATTGATATCTTTATATTAATACTTTTTAAACATTTAGTACCGTGCAATATCTGCAATGGATGAGAAAAACTAACACCAGTGCTTTCAGGGTCAGGGATTTTGGCTCCAACCCTAATAAAACACTTGGGTGGCTTAGGACGGTGGATTAGGTACAAACCGCTTATACAAAAATTTCTTCTTGCAAGAGTTTCTTGATCTTAGGAGAATCTATCTTAGAACTTAGAAGACAGTTATCACTAATTTTTTGATTACTAAAGAACTTGTGAAGTAAGCGTACTATCTCCTCAGGAGAACCTGATTGTACTTGCTCCTTCTCCTCAGGAGGAAGAACTGAGCACACTTGCTCTTTTGCTTCAGGAGAAGAAAGAAGTGAACACAGCCCCTCACTATCAACATAAAGTAAGTGTAGTAACTTCTCGTATCCAGGAGGAAAAAAGTTGGCGTCTAGCTTCTTCCTCATCTCAGGAGAAAGAACTTTGCGTAGTTCCTGCCTCTGGCTAGAGGTAAGAGATGCTTGCCTCTTTGGTCCACCTGGCACACCTCTATGCGTAGAAGAAGCCGGGTTTTTAAGTAGATTTTGAGCAGAATTTAATAATTCACTAAGCATATTTCCAAGTTTAACACCTATTGACAGGTTCTGCTGAGATGAATCACTAAACTCTTCAGTAAGCGGCGGTGACTGTCCCCGCTCAAGCGATCCTAAACCACTATCTTTAGAAATTTTAGAATTACGGTCCCCGGGCACATTTGGCTTGCTTACGGCATCTTGTGGCAAGGGTTCTGGAATACCACCATTCGTTTCAGAACGTAATACTCGTATTCTTGGTCTATTGCGAAATCCGCCATCATCTGGTTCAGTAACAGGAGAAGTCACTCCTGAGGGTGGATTATTTTTTGCTCTTCTTTCTGAGGCAGACCGTTTAGACAAAAGTGGTTTTTCAGTTACAGGAGTTTCAGGAGTACTTCGCGTTGTATCACGTCCTTCATCATGTCGCTTAAGGTTTACGCCATATTGCTTCTTAAAAGGTGAAGAGAGCAATTTTTTTATTTTTTGAACACCACCCCCATGTTTCTTCTCCGGAGATTTACTATCTTGTGACTTTGCTTCAGAACACTCATTACTACTTTTTCGATCACTTTCATCAGTAACTTGCTGTTTTTCAGGTTCCTTATTAGAAACCTCAGAATTTAAGAATGTTGAACTATCCCATGCTCTAAGAGAACAAGTGGATTGACTTGGATCTATTTCCCCCGGCACCAACTGAAACAGCCCCCCTTTTCCTTCCTCTCTTTCTGATCCTTGCCTGGAAGGCCTCTCTAACCCTTCACCACGACTTTGCTTGGGACACCCCCGTGTCGGTGATGGTTCAGCTAATAGCGTTCGAGGAAGCTCAGGGTCAATGGACAGTTCATGGTCTTTGTTGATTACAGAGCTTTCCATGATTTTATTCAGCACACAATAAGAAATGTCTTGATTAGCAAAATCTATTCCGTATATTCCTCTCCTGCCAAATACTGGTAGATGTTTTGGTGAAATACAATCTTCAACATTATTTAACACGGTCATACCAAATACTTTATTAATATCATCCGCTTGTTCCTTGCTTAAAATTTTATAATATATAATATTATCAATAATTTCCTTAGCAGCAGGTATAAGAACTGAATTTTCACCACTGCCTGTATAAGAAACATGAAGTACAGAATTAATTGGTATACCTACTTTACGAGACAAATCAATCACTGAAAACTTTAGATTCTCAACAGTTTCATCCTCAGCACTTGTAACCTCAAAATCACGACATTCCAAAGATGCTTTGTGTTTTACTATGTCCTTAATGAACTTAGCCTTATTAAAGATGCTCCCCTTTATATACACACAATTGTCCTTGACTTTCAAGAAACCATCAGTTCTTTTAGGACTATTTTTATAACCTTTTACTGTCGCTGAGAATGACTCTATAAAATACTCTTGTAACCTTTTATCATAGAAACGCATACAATATAGATAAGATTTCCTGTCAAAGCTTTCATCAGATGTATACCCTTCTACATGTTCTAAACCAAAATCTCTTCCCATAGCACCTGTGATGTCTCTCGCAAGCCCATTAGCTAGCAAACATTTTAGATTGAAAACTATACTTTGATCTATCGGCACTGAAAATCTATACTTTCCATTACTATCTACCAATTGGCTCCGATTGAAATTAAAAGGAAAAGATTTCATATCAAAAGATAAACTAGCAGTACTTTCATTTCCACAGAATGTTTCTACTATCCTTCCTTTCATATTGTTTAAATACTTCATGCATTGATCAGCATCCATACTTTTATCAAATGAGATAACAATACGATCTTCCTTCTTAAAAAAAGTTTGATCTGTGCTTTGTACGGTAAGATTAGTAATAGCAACCTCATTATGACAAAGAATAATGTTAAATGCTCTTACTAATTCTTGATTCATTATATTAGGCATAATATCCCTCCCTATTCAAATTACCATAAATTTACTGTTACTTACCACTTCTGCCACTACCTTGACCACTAGATTGATTTTGCTTCCTTCTCTCCTCCTCACGCTTAATTCTCTCTGTAAAGTTATCAACTCTCCTTGGATCTATAGCATCCGCTCTAATTCTTCCTCCTCCTGGTGCATTATTATCGCCATATTTTCGTTTTTCATAACCTGAACCTTTATTACTATCCATATTATCCCCCAGTAAAAACATTATGTAATCAACATACTAAAAATAAAATTAAGTGCAAGCACTTTTTTATATTTTTTTTCAAAAAATTTTATTCACTCTTTTTCATAAAATTCAGTTTTCTAGATTCCAGCGTCACGCGCTGGAATGACACCTGTATTTCTCTTTGCCATCAATCCCTACTCTTTAATGTCATACCAGTACCTCTTTTTCTTGTCATCCCAGTGCCC
>NZ_JBIXJM010000229.1:0-6585 GCF_044752445.1 Wolbachia endosymbiont of Drosophila barbarae
TTCTAATACCAATTCCCGCTACACAAGTAACGGATAGACAATAATAGAAAAAAAGCCATACTGAAGTAAGTAAAGTAGCGAGGTTTAAATGGCATTAAGATCAAAATTATTGGATGAAAAAGTGGTGGAATCAGCAAAAGAAATGCTGAAGAAAGTAAGAAATAACGCATATGTTGCAAAAAAACTAAATGCTGTAATTGCAGCAAAAAAGCACAGTATAACAGCCGTAGCAAAGATATGCTGCATTTCAAGAAAGGCACTTACTGCATGACCTAAAATTTGGCAGAGAAGAAAAATTATTTGCTCCGCCTCAACGCCGTAGAAAAACTATATTGAATCAAAGTCAATGTGAACAAGTTGAGGTGTGGATAGAGGAAAACCCTAATATTACTATAAAAGAAATGAAAATAAGAATTCAAGAAAAGTTTGGTTTGAATATCAGCAAATCTACAGTACACCGTAATATGCAAAGAATGAAATTCTCATATATCACACCAAGACCAGTGCATAACGGACAAGATAAAAGTAAACAAGAGGAATTTAAAAAAAAATCTTAATGAAACTATTGTCATGTATCCTGAAAAAGAGCTATTTTTCTTCGATGAATCGCGGTTTGGCACACATTCAAAGATTGGACACGGGTGGTTTAAAAAAGGCATTAGGACACAGGTTAAGGTAAAACTAGGTAGGCAAAATTTTTATCTCTATAGTGCAGTTAATCCCAGAAATGGAGAAAGTTCTAGCTCAAACGTCAATACTGATTGTATGAATATATTCCTTGAGCAGATGTCACAATATTTAGGAACAAGGGAGGCATTTCTTATCATGGATTGTGCTAGTTGGCATAAGTCAAAAAATTTAAAAGTACCTAAAAATATCGACATTATATACCTACCACCATACTCACCTGACCTCAATCCTGTTGAGAGGTTTTGGTTATATATAAAACAGAACATTTTGCGTAACAAAATCTACGACACAATTGCTTTGCTTGAGAGCGCTTTGTGCAAATTTATTACCTCTCTTTCTCACTCCACAATTAAAAAACTCTGCAATGCCGCTTATTTGATTCACTAGTAATGAGAATTGGTATAACGCACAAAGTAGCAGACTAGATGGAGAAAGTTATCAATACACCACAAGAGACTATATGACAATTTACTTTAATAACACACTAGCAAGTTTCAGTAGATCATTGAGAGAATTTAAAGAAAAAGCGTATGGATTTATGTATGATATCGGAACTTGGTTGAAAGAAACATATGAAAATCTCACTGAACGACCTGCAACGCATAATCGCTATACCCCAAAAGAAAAACCCCTTGTTGAAGTTGAAGAAATAGAAATGAAGGAACTAAACCGTACATATAAGCCATTCCAAACTCCACTTATCCACCCAACAAGCAGAAGTTCTGGTGCCAATACCTCAAATCAAGTTGTTGTTACTCGACATACACCTGAAACTACTAAAACAAAATAGATGTAAAACCTACGTTTAAATATGTAGTACTTGAGTGAAGCATTCTTTAACTGTTCTATTCAATAAAACCTTTACAATATTTCAATCATAGGTTTAACTTTACGAAGTTATAATCTATAGGGCTACGATGAACGATTATCTCTCACTGCTAAATCCAGAACAACAATCAGCTGTAACTAACATAGATGGACCGGTTTTAATATTGGCAGGAGCCGGAACCGGAAAAACAAGAACGATTACTTCAAGAATAGCACACATAATTAGAAATGGTCACGCTTATTCTGATGAAATATTAGCTGTTACATTCACAAATAAAGCAGCAAATGAGATGGTATCAAGGGTACTTGAGCTAACGGGCACAAACATACCATGGCTTGGCACTTTCCATGCAATTGCAGCAAAAATTTTGCGCCTGCACGCAGAAATTGTGGGCTTAAACCCCAATTTTACAATCATTGGTGTGGATGACCAATTACAGGTAATAAAAAATATTATCAATGAAATAAGCCCTGATTACCTATCAGAAAAATGTAAGACCATTATGAATATTATTCAGCAATGGAAAGAGAAGTGCTTATTGCCATCTGAAGTGGAAGATATTCAATCATTTAGGCCAGTGTACGTAACTGCACTCAAAGTCTATCACCAGTATCAGGAAAGGTTGAGATTCCTTAACTCTGTCGATTTTGGTGACTTATTGCTATATAACATACAACTCTTTAATCAAAAGACCGAAGTTCTGTCCTACTACCAAAACAAGTTTAAATATGTCATGGTAGATGAATATCAAGATACAAATGCGATACAATATCTTTGGCTAAAATACCTTGCAAAAGAGCACTCAAATATTTGCTGTGTAGGAGATGATGACCAGTCGATATATAGTTGGCGTGGTGCAGAAGTTGAAAATATTTTGAAGTTTTCTGATGATTTTAAAAATGCAAAAACCGTTAAACTAGAGTGTAACTACAGGTCAACATCCCACATACTTGCAACTGCGTCATATGTTATCAATCACAATAAGACTCGCTTAGAAAAAAAATTGTGGACAACAAACATTGAAGGGGAAAAGGTAAATCTAATAAAATTATGGGACGGAAAAGCTGAAGCAAGGTTCATAAGCGAACAGATATTAAAGCTCAATAAATACAGATTTAGTGACATTGCAGTGCTGGTAAGGGCCACTTTTCAAACTAGAGTTCTCGAAGAGTATTTTATAAAATATTCAATTCCCTACAAGATTATAAGTGGCGTAAAATTCTACGAACGTCAGGAAGTCAGGGATATAATTGCATATTTAAGACTCGTTACAAACAATAACGATGACTTAGCTTTCGAAAGGATCGTAAACCGGCCAAAAAGAAGCATAGGAGCTACAACTCTAAAGAAAATATACACGACTGCTCAGGATAACAAAATTTCTTTTTTTGAGGCAGCAAAAATATTAGTTAATAGTAATCAAGTAACCGAAAGAATTAAACTCTCACTAAATGATTTTTTAAATAAAATTAAAGCTTGGGAAGAAATAGTAAGCGTAAAACCACTGCATGAATTCGTTAAAATCGTAGCAAACCAATCAGGGTATATTGAAATGCTTGAAAATGAGGAGGTAACAGGCTTAGCACGAATAGAAAATGTCAAGGAGCTCATCTCATCTTTAAAAAATTTCGATAATGCCACAACTTTCTTGGAGCACATAAGTTTGGTGATGGAAGTGGATAATATGAATAACGATGACACCGTATATGTTATGACTCTTCATGCAGCCAAAGGACTTGAATTCCCGTGCGCGTTTCTACCTGGTTGGGAAGAGGGATTATTTCCTCATCAAAGATCTTTTGATGACAAAAGTGGTAAAGCTTTAGAAGAAGAAAGGAGACTCGCATATGTTGGCATAACCAGAGCCAAAGAAAGGTTAATCATTTCATGTGCAGATAGGAGGGAAATTAACAACCAGTGGCAACCGATGCGCACTTCTCGGTTCATTAAAGAATTGCCAAGAGAAAATGTTGAGGTAATTAAAAGCAACATTGCCTACTGTTGAAGCTATAATTGCAGATAAACATATCTTACAAATCTGAATTACTTTAACTATATGTTTCTCCTGGCAAAAATTCTGTAACCGTTCACACTTAATTCTTCAATCTCATACCAATTTCTATTACATAACAAACAAATAGACAATAGAAGTGAGAAGGTTATACTAAGGCAGTATAATGATGGAGTTTTGGAATGGTATTGGTATCAGGTTGCAATTTTAGCTTACATTGTGCCAATCTTTCTTCAATTGCTGCTCGCATAAATTCTGCCTGTCTTTTAGTTCTGCAGTGCACTATCGCATCATCCACATATCTTTCAAATGGTACTGTTGGGTGATTTTGTTTCATCCATATATCAAATGCATGGTGCATAAATATGTTTGAAATGATTGGGCTTATTGAACCTCCTTGCGGAACTCCTTTTTTCCCTAACTACCTTACTGCCATCTGCTTGCTGAATAGGGGATTTCATCCACCTTTCAACATACAGTATGACCCATTTGCAGTCTGTGTGCTTCTTGATAGCCTGCAGTGCTAAATTGTGGTCCAGATTGTCGAAAAATCCTGTAACATCAACAGCTTTCTTGGTAATCGTATCCTGTCTCCAATAAACAGCGGTTTTGCTATGTATCCTTGATCAGCAAAAAACTTACGTAAAGTTGGAGCCTTGTATTTAGCTTGAGTGAAAAGATTTAGAGCACCATCACGATCTTGAACACTTGCACTATGAACATCAGCCGCAATAATTAAGCCCACTGTATCTACAACAATATGACGTTTTCTACCCTTTATTTTTTTTTCAGCATCATATCCTCTGGATCCCCTTTTTGAGTGGTTTTTACTGATTGACTGTCAATTATTCCTACTGAAGGTGTTTCATTTTTACCAAACATTTTTCTTACCTCTTTTACTAGCATATTATGTATTTTTTCCAATTTGCCATTACTATGTCACCTGAGAAAATAGTCATACACCGTCTTCCATGGAGGAAAATCTTTCGGCAGCATTCTCCATTGACAACCACCTCTCATTATATACCTTATTGCATTAATAATTGTTCTGATATTGTGCTTTCTTGGCCTCCCTATCTTTCCTTGTGCAACATGTGGCTCCAAAATTTCCCATTCCTTATCACTTATATCACTTGGATACAATTTTCCCTCCTATTTTTTACTTACACTATCATATTTTTTTCCTCATTCCTTTTCAAGACATACTCTTAGACAACTGGACGTCAAGCCTATCCTAGTGCTGCATATCAAGCTCATACTCAGTATGTAAATCTTTGACTAAAGCTACAGCGCATTCTTTTTGAACAATTATACTGATTTTGATTTCAGATGTTGTGATAGCAAGTATTTCTATCTTTTTTTCGCTTAAAACCTTGAGTGTGCGGTGCATCACTTCAGTGTTAGACATAACACCAATACCAATTATTGAAATTTTAGCTACATTATTGTTTATAGCATAATTTTCATTCTTATTCAGTAACTTTTCCATTAAATCAATATCAAATTTGGAGATAACAAAACTTGACCCATGTATCATATCAATTTTAACGTTTGCTCCTGCTATGTCTCTTAAAGTGCGCAAGTTATTTGCAAGGTTAGTGAAAGTTACAAGAGCTTCATTAGTGCTATAAGCTATTCCAGTAATTAAGTATCTCTCTAGTACCTCCCTTTTGTGTAGCACTGTGGTGCCTTCTACTTCCTTAAAAGTGGATAGCACTTGCACTTTAATGTCATGTTTCATTGCAAGTTGTACTGAACGATTATGCAATATTTTAGCACCAGATGACGACATTTCCAACATTTCATCGTAAGAGATAAATTTGAGCTTGCGTGCCTTTGGAACAATTCTCGGGTCTGCTGTATATATTCCATCAATATCAGTAAAAATTTCGCAAGTTCTAACACCAAAGGCTACCGCGAAGGCAACTGCTGATATATCAGAGCCTCCTCTTCCAAAAGTAGTGATTCTATCATCATTTATACCCTGAAAACCAGCAATGATCGCAGCAGTATAACCCTCAGCAAAAGATCTTTTCACACGTTCAATCTTTATTGTTTTTATTTTAGACTCAGAATAAAAATCATCAGTTACAATTGGTAACTGCCAGGCAAGCCACGATTTAGCATTAACTCCGATCGATTGGAGAGTGATAGCTAATAGACCGCAAGAGATTTGTTCTCCTGCTGAAAGCATAACGTCATACTCTGATAACTCTTGTCTATAACTTAAATTTGAGATTTGCCTAGCCTGAAAAACCATTTGGTCAGTAAATCCTGCAACAGCAGATACAACAACGATTACATTACAACCTTTCTCAATATCGTTTTTTATCAAATTTGCAACTCGGTTTAAATCAGTTAGCGAAGTCCCACCAAATTTTTTTATGATTATTTTGTCCATAGTTACAATATAACTCTCTTCTGAAGAAAAATATAGTTTTTGTAGAGATAGCAGCTTGCAAGCCATTCAGAAAAGGGAAGACAAAGCTATAGCTAACGCGTCATACCACGATTCATTCCATAGCTGTACGAACATTCATTTTTGAAGGTAAATTGCACAGCAAATGGTGTCATCCCAGTGCCTAGACACTGGGATCCAGAAGACTTAATTTCAACCAAGTGGCTGCATAATAAAGGCTGGATTCCAGTGCCAAGCACTGGAATGACACCCTCCCTTGTGGAAATTGCTCTCAAATCACAATGTTCGTACAGCTATGGATTCATTCGCGGTATAGATTCCGCTAACTAGTAGCGGAATGACGAATTTGTTGTTTTAAAATTGTCAGTAAATCTAAGTTAGTTTAGCTATATAGCACGAATTAAACCGCTAGGCAGCAGAAGACCTTGCATGACCTCCAAAAAATGCTTTTACTCTTTCAAGATAAGTAGGTGGTTCTGCAGGGATTTCTATTTCATCTATTTTAGAATATATTGCCGCGTCTACGACTTCATCCGTTATTAACTCCCTTAACCTTTGTTTTATCTGCCCTCTCTGAATATGCTCCCCATAGTCGTTATAAAACTTTACATATAATTCCTTAAACACGAATTCTTT
>NZ_JBIXJM010000230.1:0-9590 GCF_044752445.1 Wolbachia endosymbiont of Drosophila barbarae
ATACCAATTCTCATTACTAGTGAATCAAATAAGCGGCATTGCAGAGTTTTTTAATTGTGGAGTGAGAAAGAGAGGTAATAAATTTGCACAAAGCGCTCTCAAGCAAAGCAATTGTGTCGTAGATTTTGTTACGCAAAATGTTCTGTTTTATATATAACCAAAACCTCTCAACAGGATTGAGGTCAGGTGAGTATGGTGGTAGGTATATAATGTCGATATTTTTAGGTACTTTTAAATTTTTTGACTTATGCCAACTAGCACAATCCATGATAAGAAATGCCTCCCTTGTTCCTAAATATTGTGACATCTGCTCAAGGAATATATTCATACAATCAGTATTGACGTTTGAGCTAGAACTTTCTCCATTTCTGGGATTAACTGCACTATAGAGATAAAAATTTTGCCTACCTAGTTTTACCTTAACCTGTGTCCTAATGCCTTTTTTAAACCACCCGTGTCCAATCTTTGAATGTGTGCCAAACCGCGATTCATCGAAGAAAAATAGCTCTTTTTCAGGATACATGACAATAGTTTCATTAAGATTTTTTTTTAAATTCCTCTTGTTTACTTTTATCTTGTCCGTTATGCACTGGTCTTGGTGTGATATATGAGAATTTCATTCTTTGCATATTACGGTGTACTGTAGATTTGCTGATATTCAAACCAAACTTTTCTTGAATTCTTATTTTCATTTCTTTTATAGTAATATTAGGGTTTTCCTCTATCCACACCTCAACTTGTTCACATTGACTTTGATTCAATATAGTTTTTCTACGGCGTTGAGGCGGAGCAAATAATTTTTCTTCTCTGCCAAATTTTAGGTCATGCAGTAAGTGCCTTTCTTGAAATGCAGCATATCTTTGCTACGGCTGTTATACTGTGCTTTTTTGCTGCAATTACAGCATTTAGTTTTTTTGCAACATATGCGTTATTTCTTACTTTCTTCAGCATTTCTTTTGCTGATTCCACCACTTTTTCATCCAATAATTTTGATCTTAATGCCATTTAAACCTCGCTACTTTACTTACTTCAGTATGGCTTTTTTTCTATTATTGTCTATCCGTTACTTGTGTAGCGGGAATTGGTATTAGAACTATTGTTGCTTTTGAAATAACCAAATATGTTGTACATTTTGAGCTACCGCTGATTATTAATATACATATATTATGCATTAATAAATTAAAGTTGTCAAGAATTTTACTACTTGCACTCTGTAAAGTTTTTGTTGTGTACTTTGAACTTTGAGAAAAATGGACGCCTAAATTTGACAATTGTGAAAATATTAGTTAAAATTATTGTATGTTAAGTATAGTAAATAGGAGAAAATATGCCTACTAATTCTGATGAGCAAAGAAAACTTTCACTTGAAGAACGGATACTTATTACGTCTTTAACATCTGTGGAAAATTTAAGAATCCATAATGTTGAATCAGTTAAAAAAACGACTGACATAATAAGTTATTATGTTGAACAAATAAAGGAGCCCTTTGAGGAATTTATTAAGCAAATCAATGAGATACATACTTCATTTATGTGGGAACTTGATCGTCTTGATCATGATACTTTGAGAGAACACTTTAATGAAGGAGTAACAATAGATGCACTAAAAGAACATGTGCAATCTGTTGGACAATACTTAGAATGCACTTCAAAGATTTTATATAAATTTGGTAAGTTAAATGATGAAGAAAAACAACAAGGTAGTGATTTAGTAGCAGAAAAACTTAAAATAATAGAAGAGATTTCAAATCCTAAAAGCAAGCCAAACGCTTGTAGAACTTGTTGTGCTTTAAGTGGTGGTGCAATTATTGGAGCAGCTATAGAATACCTTGCAGGAGTTGCCACTTTAGCTCCTGCTATTGTTGCTGTTGCAGTATTTATTGCAGCCACTGTTGTTGGTGCACTGGTGGGTTATGGTATTGGAAAATCTTGTGAAAAGGTCAGTGAAGAAAGGCAAAAGGATCGCCATATGAGTATAGGTACTGTGATTAAGAATGTCCTTACTCCTGAGTGTTTAAAATCACAATCGCAAGTTCATCCATAAGGTAGGCATTTAGTATTGACTTTACAACAATAGTCACTTTAAATTAGTAACTGTTGTTGCAGTTAAAGTATCAATGCCTTTTTTCTTTTATTTTTTTGCAATTCTAAGCATTTTATCTGCTGTATGCGTGATTAGCGTAAGAAATCCTGTGCATGCAGTATTATTTTTAATTTTCACCTTCGTTAACTCTGCAGTGCTTTTCATTCTTCTTGGAGCTGAATTCATTGCTATGATGGTACTGATAGTATACATCGGTGCAGTTGCAGTGTTATTCCTCTTTGTAGTTATGATGCTCGATATTGACTACATAAGGTTGCGCCAGGGTTTTGCAAAGCATTTCACTCTTGGTGCTATATTATGTGTTGTGTTTTTTCTAATCATCAGCTTTGTAATCCGCAGCTCAGCACCGAATATAAGCAATGTTATAAACTATAATACTAATAACGTGAAAGCTATTGGTAATTTGCTATATACTGACTATATGTATGCTTTTCATCTTTCTGGAATTTTGCTGCTTGTTGCAATTGTCGGTGCAATTGCTCTTACTTTGCAGGATAAGAAAAAAGGAGTTAAAAAACAGAATGTGTTAAAGCAATTGACGCAATCTTCATCTGTAAAATTGATTAAGGCTAAATTTGGAAAAGGAGTAGAATGGAAATAGGATTAAATCATTTTCTGATAGTTGCTGCTGTTTTGTTCACTATTGGAGTGTGCGGTATTTTCATCAACCGTAAGAGCATAATCAATATATTGTTATCAATAGAAATATTATTGCTGGCAATTAATATCAACTTAGTTGCTTTTTCTGCCTTTATGAATGATATAGTTGGGCAAATTTTTGTGATGTTTGTGTTGACTGTTGCGGCAGCAGAGTCAGGAGTTGGGCTTGCAATATTGGTTGTATATTATAGAAGCCGTGGCAATATAGACGTTGAACAAGCGAACTTAATGAAAGAATAAAAGTATGACGTATATACTGAAATTAATAGTATTTTTGCCACTTTTTGGTTCGCTATTTGCAGCACTTTTTAGAAAAAGTCAGTTAGTTACAACGGCAGGGATTGGAATATCTGCAGTTTTATCTTGGTATGTTTTTCTCACCTTCTCTGAAAATTATCACTTGAGTTTATTTCCTTTGTTTTCATTGAGCATCTTAAAAGTAAATTGGGCAATTAGTGTGGATGCTCTCTCATCCTTAATGCTTATTGGTATTACCACCGTTTCACTGGTAGTACATCTCTACTCTATCGGTTATATGGAGCATGATAAGGGGAAGTCGAGGTTTTTTTCTTACCTATCGCTATTTACGTTTTGCATGATTGTGCTGGTTGTAAGCGATAATTTCGTGCAGCTTTTTTTTGGCTGGGAAGGGGTTGGCCTATGTTCTTATTTACTCATAGGATTTTGGTTCCAAAAATATTCTGCAAATAATGCAGCAATTAAAGCATTTGTTGTGAATAGGGTAGGAGACTTTGCACTATTGATTGGAATCTTTCTTATTTATTATACATTTCACTCTTTGAATTTTACTGAAGTTTTCGACACAACTGATCTTCTTGGCACGCAGAACATTAGGGCATTCTGCTGTGAATTCAAAGTAACTCATATAATATGCATATTACTTTTTATTGGCTGTATGGGTAAATCTGCACAGCTTGGTTTACATGTTTGGTTGCCAGATGCAATGGAAGGGCCAACTCCTGTTTCCGCACTTATTCACGCAGCAACGATGGTAACAGCAGGTATATTTTTAGTAGCAAAGTGTTCTCCATTGTTTGAGTTATCAAATGTGGCACGAGAATTAATAGTTATCGTTGGAGCACTCACTGCTTTTTTTGCAGCCACCGTTGCAATTACTCAGAACGATATAAAGAAAATAATTGCTTATTCAACCTGCAGTCAACTTGGTTATATGTTCATGGCATGTGGGCTTTCTGCTTACAATGTTGCTATTTTTCATTTAATGACACACGCTTTTTTTAAAGCTCTACTATTTCTTGGTGCTGGCAATGTGATTCATGCAATACATCATGAGCAAAACATTCAGAAAATGGGAAATTGCTGGAAGAAAATCCCTTGCACTTACGCTCTCATGTGGATTGGATCTCTTGCGCTTTCTGGGATATTCCCATTTGCAGGTTTTTATTCAAAGGATTTGATAATTGAACATGCTTATAGCACGGATAGCTTTGCTTTTGTAATAAGCTTAGTTGTTGCATTCTTTACAGCGTTTTACTCTTGGAGGTTATTGCTTCTTGTGTTCCACAGCCAAAAACAAAGTAAAATTAATATACATGAGGCACCAAAGATTATGCTTATACCATTACTGATACTCGCTTTTGGATCAGTATTTTCTGGAATATGGGGAGCAAATATTTTGAACATAACTAGTAATGTGTTTTGGAAATCAAGTTTAGTGATGATTGATGAGCATGGAGTTCATAATTTCTTTATAAAACTACTGCCAACTTTAGCAAGCCTAAGTGGAATAGCACTTGCGTACCTAATTTACCAATATCAAGTAATTAGGCAAATTAAGAGTAAATTTTTACTTAAGTTTTTGCAGAATAAATGGTACTTTGATGAGGTGTATGAGTTTGTTATAATTGCACCGATAAGGTTTATATCTAGGCTTCTATGGAAGTTTGATGTTAAGGCTATTGATTCATTTGGACCAAATGGTGTTGTAAGGTTGGTTAATGAATGTTCAAAAAGTTCTATAAAGTTACAAACTGGTTATATATTTGATTATGCATTTATTATGTTTGTTACTCTAATAATCGGTGCTTTATATATTATTGGAATTAAATAGAAGGTGTTGTTACTTAGTATATTCTTGCTTCCACTGATAGGAGCGTTGATTTTATCCTTAATCAGGATTAATCATCAATCTATACACCTAAGATTCCTTGCTCTATTTTTTGCTGTACTTCCATTTTTGCTTAGCATTGTAGTTTGTATAGAATTTGATTATAACAATGCGGACTTTCAGTTTGTCAGCTACCCAATTAGAAATGTTGGAATAGGGATAGATGGTATATCGTTGCTTTTCCTTCTGCTTACAACTTTCTTGTTTGTAATTTGTATACTCTACAACTGCAAAATGAGTTATACGACCCTAAAAGCCTATATGGCATTGTTTCTACTGCTTGAGAGTTTTGTAGTCGGTTTTTTCGTTTCACTGAATGCTATAAGCTTTTATGTGTTTTTTGAAGCTGTTTTAATACCAATGTTCTTTATTATTGGCATCTGGGGAGGAAAACACAGGGTATATGCAACGTTTAAGTTGTTTCTTTATACATTAACTGGCTCATTATTATTTCTACTTGGATTGGTTTACATCTATAACATTTTTGGAACGTTTAATATACAAAAATTAGCTACATTAGTGCCAAGCCTTGATCTTGAAGTGCAGTCATTGCTGTGGATTGCATTGTTTATTTCTTTTGCAATAAAAGTACCGATGTTTCCATTTCACACTTGGCTTCCTGATGCGCATGTACAATCACCAACTTCTGGATCTGTGATTTTAGCTGGCTTGCTTATTAAAATGGGAGGATATGGATTTTTAAGGTTTTCTATTCCAATGCTTCCTCAGGCAAGTTTATATTTTTCAAATTTCGTTGTTGTGCTGAGCATTATTGCGGTGATATATGCTTCGCTAGTTGCGTTTGCTCAAGATGATATAAAGAAGTTAATAGCTTATTCTTCAATAGCACATATGGGGATCGTTACTGCTGGCCTCTTTTCATTTTGTGAGGAAGGAGTACTGGGTAGCATATTTCAAATGATTAGTCATGGCCTTATTTCTGCTGCTTTATTTTTGTGTGTTGGAATGCTATATACTCGAACTGGAACTTTGGAGATTGCAAAATATTTTGGCATAGTAAACACAATGCCAAAATTTGGTTTTATGTTCATTTTATTTTCAATGGCTTCAATAGGGCTACCTGGAACATCTGGATTCATAGGTGAGTTTTTGGCTATGGTTGGAATGTTTAAGAGCATAGGGTTTTTTACAGGATTTATCGCACTTGGCACTATTTTAAGCGCAGTTTATATGCTGAATTTATGTAAGCAAATAATATGGGGGGTTAGCTATTCTAAATTATTAAATAACCGCTTGGATAGCATAGAATTTTCTGTCTTAATTCTGCTTGCAGTGTTTGTTATTTTGCTTGGATTCTACCCAACCCTTGCACTGAATTATTTGAAGCCATGTATGGCAAATTTGTTAGTCAAATATAATGCGCTATGAATTATATACAGATATTGCCGGAAACGTTCTCTATTATCTCCTCGTTAGTGTTGCTACTGCTTGGAATTATATTTAACCGCCGAACTATCAACTTATTAGCACTTGGCTGCACAGTGGTAACTTTGATTATTTTAATTATTTCGGCAGAAAACAATGAAATTTTTCTCTTTAATTCGTTGTTAAAACTCAATTTATACATCAGGTCAGCCCAAGGGTTAATTCTCAGCACAGGAATTTTAATACTTTTGATGCTGAATTTATCAAAATATGACTATAAATATGAATTTTCAATACTGATTCTTTTTGCGCTATTTGGCATGATAACTTTGGTTTCAGCAAATAGTCTGATTTCTTTTTATTTAGCTTTTGAGTTGATGAGTATATCTTTGTATGTTCTTGCGAGCTTTAATAAAGATTCAGCTTATTCATGTGAAGCAGGAGTGAAATATTTTACACTTAGTGCACTATCTTCCTCCATTATGCTATATGGAATGTCGCTGCTTTATGGATATACAGGACAAGTCAATTTCTCTGAGCTCGGTTCATTCTTGCAAAGCCATCAGATAACTTATGGAATAGTTTTTGGGTTAGTTTTTATCCTTATTGGTTTGTGTTTCAAGCTTGCTATTGCTCCTTTTCATATGTGGGCTCCAGATGTCTATCAAGGTGCACCTACCATAGTAACTGCGTTTTTTTCTACGGCCCCAAAAGCTGCACTTGTAACATTTTTAATTCGATTGATGAATGAAGAGTTAGTAAATGTAAAAAGTTATGTTCAGCCTATTTTCTTATACATTTCAGCATTGTCTGTGCTTATCTCAGCTTTTGAGGCTTTGCGTCAGCAAAACTTAAAAAGGCTGCTTGCTTACAGTTCAATTGGTCACATTGGTTTTATATTTGCTTCACTTTCTATTTTTACACAAGCAGGAACAGATAGTGCCTTAATGTACCTGGTGATATATATCATCACAAGCATAGGGCTATTCTCATATCTCGTACAAATTGACGATGACGATTGTGATATTGCAAACTTGTCTGGTATAGGGAAGAAACGCCCAATTGTAGCATTTCATCTTTCTGTGCTGTTACTCTCGATGTCGGGAATACCTCCACTTGCTGGTTTTATCGCTAAATTTTTTATATTCAAAAGTTTAATAAATTCTGGCTTTATCACCCTGTCTTTGATCCTTGTAATGGCAAGTGTTATATCGTGTTACTATTATCTAAATATTATAAAAGCTATGTATTTCGATAAAGCTAGTGGTAATAAGGTTACTTATTCTAAGGGTCTATTCATTATCACTTCGGTGGCTTCACTGATTAACCTCGTTCTTTTCTTGTACGTTTTACTCACTCATTGAACTAAAGGGCTGACAAGGTGATCCCTGAGGGTTTTCATATTCATCATTACAAAGAAGTTTTAAGCACTAATGGAAAAGCACTGGACTTAATTAACAGAGGAATATCAAATGAAACTGTTATTATTGCCGATAAACAAACAGAAGGCAGGGGGCGCACCGGAAAAAGTTGGGTTTCTCCAGAAGGTAATTTCTATGCGAGTTTGGTGATAAACCTCTTTAACGATTATCTGAATGAAAGCCAGCTTTCGGTGTCATTCCAGTGCGTGACGCTGGAATCTAGGAATCAAGAAGCATGGATCCCAGTGTCAAGCACTGGGATGACATCGGATGGTACTGGGATAACAGTAGGCTTAACGAGTCAAGTTAAAGACATCAGCAAATTAACAGAATTGACTTTTGTGACTGCTCTTGTTGTAGGGAATACTTTACTGTCATTTATGGATGATAGTAACATTCAATATAAATGGCCAAATGATGTCCTAGTTGATAGTAAAAAAATCAGTGGAATATTGCTTGAAAAAAGATCCAATTCGAATTGGCTTATTGTAGGAATTGGAATTAATGTCAATCATGCACCACTTCCAGGAACAACGTGTATTAGCAATTACGGTGAATCTGTGTCTAACATAGATCTATTAGAGAAATTAATAATAAATTTTAATAAGCTAAGAAAGCAATGGCTGTTTGATGGGTTTTATGCTATAAGAAAAATGTGGCTCACAAGAGCATTCAAGATGAACGAGCAAATCAGTGTAAAGTTAGCTGACAAATTGTACGAAGGAATTTTTGCTGATATAGATGAAAGTGGTAAATTGGTGTTGCAGCAAAAGGATGGAAGCTTAATTTATTTTGATGCAGGTGAGTTATTTATTAACGATATATTATGAACACGTATGTGATTTTTGCTTACCTTATTAGTCTTACATTGATTACCGGAGAACTGATTCTTACCATTTCTTGCTATATTAAAAGTAAAAAAATTCTAGAAAGCCTGAAAGATAATAATGAAGAAGAAACATAAGCGATTACTTATAACTTCAGGAATTTTCTGCTTTTTAAGTTGTGCAGTTTTTTTTATTTTAACAACGCTCAAAGAAAATATCTCATTTTTCTATACAGTAAGTGAGGCAATAGTTTTACCAAATAGTCAAAAACTAATCCGTGTTGGTGGAATGGTTGTTGAAAATAGCGTGATACGCAACGAAAGTGAAGTGATTTTTCAAATGACAGATTTTAATAAGAGCGTTATGGTGAAATATCAGGGAATACTTCCACCAATGTTTTCAGAAAAAAGTGGTATTGTTGTGCAAGGTAAAATGTCTGATAACAGTACCTTTCTTGCAGATACGGTGTTTGCAAAACATGATGAGAACTATATGCCGAAAGTTTTAAAATAGATTCCTTAATCTGGCTATATTGAAATAGTATGTAGAGAGAGTAACAGCCTGCTAGCAAGCTGTGACTTTCCTAACTACTACAATATATCAGAGTGAGTTGGTGCTTCCCATTCATCTATGTCGTCATCACTAACCGTTCCTGTTTTTAATTTTTCAACTTCTTCTCTTAGATTATTAAAGTTTTTTTCCAAATTTTCATAATTCTGATTAGTACCCATAACTACCTTGTCTAAATCATATAAATCCTTACTCAATTTATTCTGAACATAGTTTGCATTAAGCCTCAATTGGTAATCCAAGCCAGAAACAAATGTGTCGTTTAAATCTTCGACTAGTTTGTCTAGAACTTTATGAACATAGCCAACCAACGCATTCTTTTCTTTATTGCTCTCAAAAGATTTAGGCTTAATTTTGACTTCTATGTCATCTATTACTCTAGAGTTATCTCCGCCTATTATGCCTATTATAGCTCTTTTCATAGAAGTCCGGATGTGATAAGATAAGGATAGAAGATGATAAGGAGGTTGAGT
>NZ_JBIXJM010000231.1:0-1356 GCF_044752445.1 Wolbachia endosymbiont of Drosophila barbarae
TTATCTACCCAGGTTTCTCCAAGCGTTGTGTTGATCCAAACTTTCAGTAATTGTTCACTTTCCTTTGCATGCAGAAAATCCTCTACTGCTTGTTGCCAACTATACCACCCAACTGGGCTATAAAGACTTGAAAGGTGAAATCCTATTACTTTGCTATTGTGTACTTGATTTGTAGCTCTCCATTCTCCACGGTCTAGCATCTCTGTCTTTTGATGATTTTCTATTTTGCCGCTACATTCAGTGCAGACATAATGTGCTGTTCTTGAGTCGTTGTTTTCCCATTTAATTTGTGACCATTTCAGAACTTGATAGTAATTACAATGTGGACATGGTACAAAAAAATATCTCTTATCTGTTGCTTCAAATTCTTTCTCAATTCTGCTTATTCCATGAATCGTTGGTGTTGATACTAAAAAAATCTTTCGCCTTGCAAATGTATTAGTTCGAGCAATACTAAGCAGTACTGGATCTCCTTCTCCTCCTGAATCTCCTGGATACGCATCAATCTCATCAAGAAAGAGATACTTTACTGGCATAGATCTCAGTGCTACACTGCTATTTGCTCCGGTTATTACTACTATTCCACCTGGAAATTCCTTACTTTGTACAGTATTGCCTGAATCTCTTGATCTTGGGTCTTTTACTTTACTTTTTAAACATGGTGTACTCTCTATTAACGGCGCAAATCTTCCTTTTGACCAACGCTTTCCCATTTCAACTGTAGGCTGCACAACTAGCATTGGTCCTGGTGTTTGATCGATGATATAGCCTATCCAATTATTTCCTGCTTCTGTTCCTCCAATCTGTGCTCCTTTCATGAATACTACTTTTTCTGCTGGTGAGGACGAAGAAAGTGAATCCATTATTTCTTTTAAATAAGGAGTTCTTTCTGTTCTCCATTTTCCTGGCTCTGATGCTGCAGTTGCTGCTAGAACTCGATACTCATTCGCCCACTCTGATACTTTAAGCTCTGGATCTGGTTTTAAACCTTCAGAAAATGATGTGGCGTATATCATATTGCTAGCTCTTCACCATCATTAGATGATACTTCAACATCACTTAAATTAGGACTACTTGTTTTCTCACTTTCGAGTTCAATAAACATTTTCTTTTCAAGCGCTTCTTCTATATACTTCTGAATTAAATTACTCATTACTATTGCAGCTATGAGTGCAACTATTCCCACCATTACTGCAGCTATAATGTTAGGGTAAATTCCCACTATTGCTATTGCACATACTGTTATAGAAACACAGATGATATTGATATATTTCTTTATTTTTTTGTCTGCTATTTTCCTTTCTTCAAAATATTTATTGCTCAATAAATGAAACGTTGGAAAGTTGTCATTTTTTC
>NZ_JBIXJM010000232.1:0-13460 GCF_044752445.1 Wolbachia endosymbiont of Drosophila barbarae
AAAGATAATCATAGAGCAAAAGTGAGGTAATGTGGTAAACCTTTTAGAACTTTGCAAAAATTTACAGCAAAAAATAGAAAAACTGGAAGCAGAGATAGAAAACTTAAAAGCAGAAAATAAAGCTTTAAAGATAGAGAACGCTGAATTAAAGGAAAGGCTCGGTTTAAATTCAAAAAACTCATCCCTGCCCAGCTCAAAAGAGCTATACAAAATAAAAAAGGACAAGCCAAAAAGCGAAAGGAATGTTGGCGATCAGGTTGGGCATAAAGGAAATTTTCATGCCACAATGGAAGCGGATAAAGTAGTAAAAATAGAGTTGCCTAATATTTGCGAATGCGGAGGAGAGCTTGTAATATGCGAAAAACCTTATGTTCACCAAAAAGTTGATCTTCCGGAAATTAGGCCTTATGTAGTAATTGGAACATGGTCGTTGTCGGAGATGCAGAAAAAGAAAAAGTAGCAAGTTACCAGAAGGTGTTACGCCAGATACATTTGGTCCAAGGGTTAAGTCTATAATTGGAGCACTCAGCGGATTTTACAAAAACTCAAAGCGTGAAGTGGCTAGTATCATAAATGACATTTTTAATTTGAACATAAGTGTTGGCAGCATATCAAATCTTACTATTACCCACAAATATAAATGTACTTATAAATAAAGTATTACAATATTAAAGTTTGCAAATATTGAGGGTATAAAAATGGCAAACGAGAGTAATGAATGGGCTAAAAATGAATTTGGAGATGCTGTACTTGGAGATAAAAGATTAACTGACCGATTAGTAAAGATTGCTGATAGTTTGATAAGTTTACCTGAAAGCTCAATTAATGAGGCATGCAGAAGTTGGTCAGAAGCAAAAGCAGCATATCGTTTTTTTCAAAATGAGAACGTAAAAGAAGTCGATATTCTAGCTTCACACATTGATAAAACAGTTGAAAGAACAAAAGCTCATAAAAGAATTCTTGTGATTCAAGATACAACTTATATTTCATACTCAAGCCATAAGCGGATTGGGAACTATTGCTGGAAAAGGAGCAGTAATGCATACAGCCCTTGCTGTTAGTACGGAAGCTGGGAATACTGGATCAAAAGATTTACTCGAGGCAACTCATTTCTGAAGAAGAAAAAAGACTAAAGAGCCATCGTAACAACGTTCATATTGAGGATAAAGAAAGTATGAAATGGCTAGAAAGTTTAAAGAAAACAAATAATATTATAGATCTGGCCCAAACCGAAGCTATAACTGTATGTGACAGAGAAGCAGATATGCATGATTTTTTTGAACTTGCACATAATCTTAACTCAGAAATTTTAGTAAGAGCTTGCCACAACAGAAATGTAAATAAAAAATTCATGCATACCAGGAACAAGCAAAAATTATGGTCATTTATCCAAGGCCTCCCTTGCGCTGGAAAAGTAGAAGTTGAAATCCCTGCTAGAGATAACAAGCAAAAAAGGACAGCGTTTTTAGAAATTAGATTCGGAAAATTTATCACATGAAGGCCATATAAAATGTAAAGAAGGTCACATAAAATATAAACCGACAGAGTCTACAACTTCACGCAATTCATGTTGTTGAAAAAAACTCTCCTCCCGAAGCAAGTCCTCTAGAGTGGATGCTTTTTTCCGGTCAGTACTTTTGAAGAAGCTGTTGAAAAAGTTAGTTGGTATTGTTTGAGATGGAAAATAGAGATATTGCATAAGATTTTAAAATCTGGTCTCAAAGTTGAGGAATGTAGACTTGGAACAGCAGAAAGATTAATGAGGTATTTAACAGTCATGAGCATTATTGCTTGGAGAATTTTCTTTATTACATCAATTGCAAGAACTAACCCAACATTACCATGTACTGCCTTATTAGCTGAGGAAGAATGGAAAGTTTTATATGTTAAAATACACAGGAAACCATGTCCAAATATAGCCCCTACTATAAAAGAAGCCGTTTCGTGAACTTGGAGGTCATTTAGCAAGAAAAAGCGACCCAAAACCAGGACCAATTACTCTTTGGAAAGGGTGGAGACGTCTCTTTGATCTAGCAGAAGGATGGCGACTTGCTCACGAACCTCATATTTGTGGGTAATAGTAAGGTTTCTAAGGGAGGGAGTAGTAGTAATACTGCTTCCTTACCTGACCAGTTTGCTCGTGATAAAGGTTTTGAGAAACGCGCTCAATACTATGCTGCTAAAGCTTATTCAAGTCAAGCTCACAAAGGTGATCAAAATCTTAAAGGAGTTATTTTTATTGCTATCGCCGATTTTATCTTATTTCCTAACAAGCTGGCTTACAAATCTGATCACGTTACTTTTGATAAAATTACCTATGAACATGATCTCAAAGATTTTAGTTGCACTTTCATCGAGCTACCAAAGTTTAATAAGACAAAAGAAGATCAGCTTTCAAATATTGTTGAAAAATGGATTTATTTTTTTAGTGCGACCCTGAAAGTCGTGGTTTTGTGGTGGTTAAATTCCACTTTCCCTAGACATCGGGGATAATGTATATCTCACATTTTAAAGGGTGGCAACCTTTGGGGTGCAAGCATGAGATAAAAGCAGGTAACACTAAACCTCATGGTGAATCCTTGCAAACAGAGTTAGATATGATTACGAGAGGAACCTATGTTTGAATTGTCGTCAAAGCATAGTATGCGAAAGGAGGTTGAATTACGCATAGACCAAAACGGTATGAAGCAAAAGTGGAACTAAAGATTGAAGACTTTAGTTATTGATGTTCCCAGCTTCCGGCAAATAGTAGGAATCTAAGTTTAACGTGAAACGAAGCCATGGAACGGAGTAACCACATAAAAGCTCTTATATTCATTAAAATATAAGTAGGTAGCCAACCACAAGCTGCTATGTGGAAGAAGAAGCTAATGCCCAAAGTAATATCTGGGATATGCAGACGTAAACACTTTAATTTGGAAGGTAAAGTGGTGAATAGTAGTGAATATGTTATGGACCAGCAAAAAGCTAGGTATGAATGGAATTCCTTGGCGAAAGCTGAAGAAATCTTCATTTAAGCTACAAAAACGAATTTACCAAGCTTCTAAATGTAATGATATCAAAAAGATGCACAACCTTCAGAGATTATTACTCAAATCAACAAGTGCAAGAACGATCGCAGTTAGAAGGGTAACTCAGGACAACAGAGGGAAAAAAACTGCAGGTATTGATGGAAAAGCTAACCTTAGTCAAAAAGAAAGATTGCAATTGGCAAACTCCTTAGATATAAGAGAGAAAGCAAAGCCATCAAGACGTGTCTGACCTGGTAAGCCATCGGAATATCGCCCGCTTGGTATACCAACTATATCGTGTCGAGCAAAACAAACACTTGTAAAAATGGTGTTGGAACCAGAATGGGAGGCAAAACTTGAGCCAAACACTTATGGTTTTAGACCTGGTAGATCATGTCATGATGCAATTGAAGCCATATTTGATGTGCTAAAACAGAAAACAGCATATGTATTAGATGCTGATATTTCTGGATGTTTTGACAATATTAACCATAATAAACTGCTTGAAAACCACACCAACGTTAAAGAAAATCATAAGAAGATGGTTAAGGGCAGGCGTTATGGAAGATGGAAAGTTTCAATCCACAAAACGTGGTACAATTCAAGGAGGCACCGTTGCTAGCTTGTGTTGCATTACACGGATTAGAGCAACATGTCAAAAAAGCATTAACAAACGAACTCTTTCAATGCATGAAAAGAAAATATGGTAGGATATCGCATAAAAACGCGCAAAAGTCTATTAGTGTAATTTTCTACTGTGATGATTTTGTCATCATACATGAAAACGAAGAGATTATTCTTAAAGCAAAAATTTTAGTTGAAGAATGGTTAGAAACCATTGGACTAAAATTAAAGCCCTCTAAAACAAGAATTTCTCATACATTAAGAACCATTGACGAAACAAAACCAGGATTTGATTTTCTTGGATTTTCAATAAGACAATATCCAACAAAAGAAAGTAAAAAAGGTTACACATTATTAATAAAACCAAGTCGTAATTCTATAAAGCAGCATACATTTGCTATTAAACATAAACTTAGAGAAATGCGTGGGGCGCCACAGGAAGTAATAATAAGGAATCTCAATCCAATAAACAGAGGATGGAGTCAATATTACTCTTCGGTAGTTTCATGTAAAATCTTTAGCTCATTGGATAATACTATACATAGAAAGCTCTGGAAGTGGGGAGTCTTTAGGCACCCAAACAAAGGGAAATGCTGGATAAAAAGAAAATACTTTAAAAAGTATAATAACGATAACTGGCGCTTTATGACAAGTAACAAGGTACGTCTTACTATACACAGCGATCACGTTATTAAACAAAGTGCAAAAAACCAGATCTCCATATGATGGTGATTGGGTATATTGGGGTAAACGTCTGAGAAAAATACCAGATAAGCCATTAAGAGTAATAAAACTATTGAAGTTACAACAAAGTAAATGTGATAATGTAGACTATGGTTTGAAAGTGATGATATAATAGAAATACATCATAAAGACCGGAATAGACGAAACAATATGATCAAAAATTTATCTTTGTTACATGGGCATTGTCACGATGAATTACACAGGAGGTGTGCATGACAAGCACCAAATTAGAGAGAAGCCGTATGAGGCGCAAAGTCTCACGTACGGTTTTGAAGTCGAGTGAGGAGGGGCGACCTTCTTCACTTAGACAACAGTATGCAGATGAAACTACAGATGAAGACCTAAGGAATATAGCAGAAAAATCACCAATAGTAAAGCTAGCATATGATGAGTTAGACAAGTTTTGCTGGAATGAGAAAGATTTAGTAGCATATGAAGAAAGAATAATGGATCTACGTAAGGAAGAAGCCATTCTTGAATACAAACTTGAGGAAGGTATAGAGAAAGGAAAAATCGAAGTTGCAAAAAATTTACTTAAAGCTGGTGTATCTGTTAATTTAATAGCTGAATCCACTGGCCTTTCTCAAGCTGAAATTGTACAGCTTAAGCAAGAAGTGGCCTAAGTATCACGGTTTTCAGGGCTTTTTTAGCTCGGCAGTGGTCTGAAAAGTCCATTTTTCACTTTATAAAATGTTTATATTTTACCACCTACTTTATTTGAATAAGTTCTTCTGCCACACTCTGAACGGATACTTGAATCAGGCTCAAGTTGACAAGTAGATGTTATCTTGTTATAATAAATATTTATTAATTTAATCTTAACTTAAGAGGGTATTTATGGTAGCAAGTGATAGTGTTTTAAAAAGGTATGCGTTAGCCTATATAAAGAAATTAGGTAATAATAATAATATTGAAGGGTTTCTACAGTATTGTAATAATACACCGAATTTAACTTGGAGCAAGGAGAATTTTAAAAATGTGTATGAAGAATTTACATATCCAAATTCAAGCAATAGGCACGATACAGGAAGCAGAAATGATCAATATAACGCAGGGAATAACACACAACCTACAGGCCCTCAGACTACACATATACATGTATACAATGATAGAGGTTTAGATTTTTGGGATTATTTACTACTTCGCAGCCTTTTTGGTGGTCATACTACAGTTATAAATAACCCTGGTTTCAGTAGTGGTAGCCATCAAAGCAGAGAAGATAAGAAAAAAGACTCAGAAGACAATAGAAAGTTATTAGCTTTAGGTATGGTAGCTGCAGTTGTGTGTGTTGCTTTCCATGCTGGTATGTGTTTTTGGTATAACAGCAGCAGAAAAGTGGCTAGAAAAGAAGAAAAAATAGATTACCTGGATAGTAAATTTAAAACGTTCAGAAATATAGAATTTGCGGTTGGCGCTGTTTCTTTGGCAGCTTTGGTAGCTTGTGCTGTTTACCCAGTCTTACCAGTGTGGGGTTTAGTTATCCTTGGCGTTAATTCTCTTGTGTGTTTTACTGGTGGTTTAGCTTTTCATATGAAGCATGAGGAAGAATCAGAAAATATCGAGAAAGCTAAAGGAGCGGTAGATAGCTGTCTTAGACAAGGGCATGGTTATGGAGATTCTTCTCGTTATGATGCACCACCTCCTTACTTTTCTCAAGATCCTAATACTACTCCAACTGCTCCTCCTTGTAGTGAATTTGATAATTCTAATGCGAAACGGCAGTTTGAGAATTGTGAGGGGTTCACGTATGATAGAAATCAATAGTTTTATTTTTAGCCAAATTAATTGAATCAAGCCACAAAATCTGCTAAAGTTAACTTTATGAAAGCACCCTTAGCTCAGTTGGATTAGAGCATTTGACTACGGATCAAAAGGTCGGGCGTTCAAGTCGCTCAGGGTGCACCACATTTTATAGGAAGCAGAAGTCACACTTGAAATTAATATATGCAATACCTATCTTTAAAGGTTAAGCACTAAACTATTATATATGAGCAAAAAAGACTACTATGAGCTACTGGAAGTAGGCAGAAATGCCAGTATTGATGAGATAAAAAAAGCGTATAAAAAATTAGCGTTAAAATATCATCCTGATAGAAATCCTGGCAATCAAGAAGCAGAGGAAAAATTTAAAGAAGTAACAGCTGCATATGAAGTTCTGTCTGACTCTGAGAAAAGGGCAGGCTATGACCGTTATGGCCACGAAGGTGCTTCTGGTGGATTTCAAGGCTTTAGCTCTGCAGGAGATTTTAGCGACATATTCAATGACTTCTTTGGTGGAGGATTCGGTGGTGGTGCAAGTAGATCGAGAGCAAAAAGAAGTACAACAGGAGTATCTGGAGCAGACCTACGTTATGATCTTGAAATTACCTTAGAAGATGCATTTAAAGGAATACAAGCGCCTATACATTATGTGACAAATGTAAAATGTGATACATGCCAAGGCACAGGTGGCGAAGGAGCAATTAAACCAGTTCAGTGCCACACATGCCAGGGAAGCGGTAGGATTAGAACTCAACAAGGCTTTTTTACCATCGAAAGAACATGTACTACATGCTATGGGGAAGGAGAAATAATACAAAACAAATGTAAGAAATGTGGTGGAAGTGGACGTAGAAGAGATGAAGTAAATATATCCGTTTCAATTCCAAAAGGCATAGAAGAAGGAGCTAAGGTAAGGATAAGTGGTAAAGGAGAAGCTGGAACAAAAGGTGGAAAAAGTGGAGATTTATACGTATACGTGAAAATAATTTTCCATAAAGTCTTTGCTAGAAATAAAGCAGATTTACACTGTAAAGTGCCTATAAGAATGACACTAGCAGTGCTTGGTGGTGAAATCGATATTCAATCAATTGATGGAGCTAAAATAAAAGTAAAGGTCCCTGAAGGCACTCAAACTGGTACCAAACTACGTTGTAGGGAAAAGGGTATGCCATATATGAACTCACGTGCTCGTGGTGATTTATACGTACAGGTAATAGTTGAGACTTTAAATCCAAAAAATTTAACTAAAAAGCAAATTGAACTATTAAAAGCGCTTGAAGAAGAGGAAAATGCAAGTGTACAACAGCAATCTGAAGGGTTTTTTAGTAAAGTAAAAAAAAAATAAGAAATCTGCTAAATGACATAAAGGGGTAACTGTTTACGGGTTTTCATTTAATCCTGCAATTCTTTGACCTTATTAATGGAAAACTTAACAATAGTGTTATTATTAGCCAACAGAAACTTCTTAGTTCCTTAAAACTATGTAAAAGCAATAAATTTCTTTATTTAAGGTCGAAGTTTTGCTATTCTCAGGTTTTAATAATTTAAATTTAATGAATATAAACAAAAATGAGTTTTTATTTCTTCCGCTTGGGGGAGTAGGAAGAATCGGGATGAATGTTAGCCTATATCATTACCAAGGTAAGTGGATTATGATCGACCTTGGTGTTGGTTTTGCAGATGAAACTATGCCAGGTGTTGAGCTGCTCATTGCTGATATAGATTTTATTGCTCAAAGAAAAAAAGATTTACTTGGAATAATCATTACACATGCACATGAGGACCACTGCGGTGCAGTGCCCCACTTGTGGGAAGAGTTGCAGTGCTCCATATATACAACAAAGTTTACGGTTAATTTTCTTAAAGAGAAACTAAAAGAATTTCGATTGGAAGGTATAGTGCCTGTGAAAGAGGTAGACATAAATGGCAGCATAAATTTGGGTCCTTTTACCGTCGAGTTTATAAATGTAACTCATTCAATTCCTGAGGCAAATTCAATATTAATTAGCACTGAAATGGGTAGTGCACTCCATACCGGAGACTGGAAATTTGATCCAAAACCTGTTGTTGGATTAACTTCTAATATGGAGCGTCTAAAAGAAATTGGCGATAAAGGTGACCTGCTTGCAGCAATTTGCGATTCAACCAATATATTAAGCAAGCATCACCCTGAGTCAGAAGGTGAAATTTATAATAATATTTATAACATAATAAAGCGGTCTAAAAAATTAGTTGCTGTTTCGCTATTCGCTTCAAATGTGGCACGAATTGAAACGATAAGCCAAGCTGCAAAAGCACTAAATAGAAAAGTAGTTTTACTTGGTAGATCTTTATGGAGAATAGTGAAAGTTGCGCAAGATAGTGGTTATTTAACTGATTCTCCTCAGTTTCTTGAAGCAAAGGAAGCAGTAAATTTTCCAAGGAAAGAACTGGTGCTACTTTGCACAGGTTGTCAAGGTGAGCCACTGGCAGCTACCGCAAGACTTGCTGCTAAGAGTCATCAAGCATTTAAAATGCAGCAAGGTGATACCATGATCTTTTCGTCAAAAATCATTCCTGGAAATGAAACTCGTGCGCACAACATGCTCAATGCCTTTATTGAGATGGGGGTAGAAGTTATTACTGAAAAAACAGAGCATGTTCATGCTTCTGGGCATCCAACAAGAGCAGAGCTAAAGGAAATGTATTCTTTAATAAAACCGAAGATGTCTATTCCAGTTCACGGCGAATATATTCACACGCATGCACATGTAAAATTTGCTAAAGAGTGCGGTGTGGCAAAAGCAATAATGATTGCACCAGGTGATATTGTTAATTTGGAGAACGGAGAAAAGGTTGATTCAATTGATGTTGACTACTTTGGTATTGATGGTATGCTGCTACGTCATCCGGAGAGCAGTGTTATAAAAATGCGTAAAAGAATGAGAGATGCCGGAGTTATTGTGGTAACAGCAGTTGTAAACAAGAAAAATAAATTGCTTGCTAAACCAAAAGTATTTGTACCTGGTGTTTTTGAAGTGCTAGAAGATGCAGCTACCATACAGAAAATTGTCAAGAAAGTTGAGTCGTTGTTTAGTTTGCAGCCAACAAAAAAAATTAAAAATAAGATTGAAAGTTCAATATTGAGTATCTTAAAGGAATATTTACTAAAAAGGCCTATAATTGAGGTTCAGATAGAACAGGTATGAAATGAATGAAGCTATTCGTTCATCTGGTGTTATTTATTTCGTTATTTATTCCTTATTTTACAAAAGCTGCTTTATATGTTGATATAAAAAAAAGCAGTGTTGGTAACATTGGTCTTGTTGTATCTAAATGTACATGTAAAACAGCGTTGGAAAGCGAATTAAGCGAAAATATTGCAAAGGTAATAGGAACAAATTTATCTAATTGTGGCTTATTTAATGTAAAACGTGGCGCGGAAGCTGAATCTAAATCTTGGAAAAGCGATACTGTAGTCACAGTAAGTTTAAGCGAAATATCTGGTAGTGCATTAGAGCTATCATTTCGTTTATTTGACACTTTTACAAAAAGAGAATTACTTACTCAGTCAGTTGTTTTTCCAGCAAAAGACTGGAGAAAAATTGGTCACCTCGTTTCGGATGTGATACATGATAGATTAATTGGTGAGAAAGGGCACTTCAACACAAAAATCACGTATATCGCTGAAGAAAAAGATAGCAACTACAAATCTGTGCGTAAAATTGCTGTGATGAATCAAGATGGAAGTAATATAAAATACTTAACAAATGGCGATAGATTTGTGTCAACACCGAGATTCTCACCAAATGGAAAGGGTATTGTTTATATCTCGTACGCAAATGGTAAAAGTTATATAATATTAAAAAATTTAAAAGATAACACTGAATTAATAATCAGCGCATTTGAAGGAGTTGTTTCTGCACCAAGATTTTCTCCCGATGGTAAATCTCTTTTAATTTCCCACTCATTGGGTGGTGAAACGAATATATTATCTTTGGATTTAAGTAGTAAACGAACAAAAAAAATTACTAAAGGTTCAGCTATAAGCACTTCTCCCTCTTTTTCTCCAGATCAAAAGTATATGGCTTTTAGTTCTGATATAAGTGGGAGTCAGCAACTGTACGTTATCGATTTTACTAACAAAAGTAAAAAACCTAAAAGAATTAGTTTTGGAAGTGGAAGATATGCTACGCCTGTTTGGTCGCCAAAAGGAGATCTGATAGCTTTTACAAAGATTCAGTCAGGAAAATTTTACATAGGAGTTATGAAGCCAGATGGCAAAGAAGAACGTCTGCTTTCAGAGGGGCATAAAATTGAATCCCCGGCATGGCTACCAAATGGTAGAGAAATCATTTTTACAAGAACAGAATCACCAAGCAACTCTAAACTATATTTAGTAGACTTAGTAAAGAAAAATCAAAAAATGGTTTCCACTCCCACAAATGCTTCTTTACCGGATTGGTCTTATTTTTGAAAGTAGATCTATTATAGGTTTGATATGAGCCTTATTTTACTTTAATCGCTTATAACCTTTGGCACTACGAAATACCCATGCTCAGGTTTTGTATTGGACAATATCTCTTTTTTAATGTTTTGAGAATTTATAACATCATCGCGTACATGAATGTCCTTGTCTATACTGCCATAACGCATAGGAGAAACACCTTCAGTATTAACTTGCAATAAAGTATCGTGTATCCAATCCAGCATTGTCAGTTCTTTGGAGTAGTGATCAATCTCGTCATTTGATAACTTAATCCTTACAAGCTGTGCAATTTTAAGCATTTCTTCCTTGGTAATTGTTATTTTTCTCTTATTTGCAAATTCTATTAGTGAAGTAATAACGTCTTCTGTTGACTTAGCTGGCATTTCTACCTCCTTGGATGAAGTGAGTTAAAATATTTACAACCGAAACAACTTCTATTTTACCAGTTTTTTCAAGTTTGTGAAGTATGGTATCCGTAATCACTAATTTATCTAAAGAAGAGGAAGAGATTTTCTCAACTGCACTTCCTGAAAGCACACCGTGTGTGATGCATGAAGTTACGGACTTTGCTCCGTAACTTTTTAAAGCAAGAGCTGCATTACACAATGTTCCACCAGAGTCAACTATATCATCAACAATGACACAATTTTTGTTTGCAACTTCTCCTATTATGTTCATTACTTGAGATGTGCCTGCTTTCTCCCTATATTTATCTACTACAATAATCTTATCACTTAACCCTATCTTGTACTTTTCCTCTAAAGTCTTTGCAAAAGCACGTGCTCTACCAATTGCTCCAACATCAGGTGCAACAATTGCCAAATTTTCCGTGTGTATAGAGTCAACAAATGCTTCAAAGCAGTTCAAATTAGTTATCGGTACATCAAAGAATCCTTCAATTTGACTTGAGTGCAAATCAATAACTGCAACACTACTTGCACCTGCAGTTTGAATAAGATTTGCAACTAATTTGGCACTTAAAGCAGACTGCACATTATTGTTCTTGATAATTCTATCTTGCCTGCTATATCCATAATAAGGAATAATTACTACTATCCTTTTGGCTCCTAATCTATTTACTGCATCAATTATGAGCAGAAGCTCCATAAGGTTATCATTCACAGGGGGAGAAAGAGATTGTATTATATATACTTCTTGATTATATAGATCATTTGCTACTTCTACATTTACCTCGCCATCGGTAAACTTTGATATCCAAGCAGAGGATGGTTGAACATCTAGCCGGTTAACTACTGATTCCCCTAATTCCTTACTAGCATTACCTATTATTATCTTCATAACGCACTAATTGAGTTTTTAAGATTATACAGAAATTGTAAAATAATTGAAATGTAAGTGTCTTTATCTAGCATTCTTGTCGGTGAATTAGGTACCTCTTGTACAATGACCTGTCATTTTCACGCGTTGTTTCAATATACAGACCCAAATTGAAACAACTATACAAAATCCTGCTTATGTTTCAAGATAAATGACTTTAATGAAATATAATTTATCTAGTCATTTGTATCTGCTAACATACTACACTTCCCATTGTAGAGCCTCTGCAACTTACTGAAATTTATAATCGCTTTATAAAAAGTTTTATACTCTTTGCTTAATTGGAGGCGCTACCTCTGCACTTTCTGCTCTGTCTAGGGTACTACTTGGTTTTTCTGCAGTAATTTTTTGAATGCTACCATCTACCTTATTCTTGATATCTGCTCCATATGATCTTAATACTTCAATAGCTTTCTCGTTTCCACTATTCAGCGCAATATCCAAAGCATCCATTCCATCATTATTTTTGTGGTTGATAAAATTCTCTAACTCAAAGATTTTTATATATTGCTCAATGATGAATTCCACCACTTTTCCAGGGCAATTATTAGCAGCAGGAAAGAGTACTGCATTGTTATTATTGTCTTTCTTTGTTACATCTGCTTTGAGCTTGTCTATCAAATACTTGATAATTTCTATTCTGCTATCATCTTCTGCTTCAGTGCACTGCCTAGCAGCTAAAAACAGAGCTGTTCGCCCATTATTGTCCACATCTTCAATATCTTGTCCCTTATCAATTAAGGCTTGTATTATATTTTTGTTCCCATATAAAGCAGCAAAGTGAAGAGGAGTATACCCTTCGGTGCTTTCTCTTTCATTAATCAATGCACCATGGCTAGCTAGTAATTCTATAAATTCTGGCGTATTTGCAAAAACTGCAAAGTGCATTGGTGTTAGATCATCTTTACCATGATTTTGAGTTTTTGCATTAACGTTTGCTCCATTTTTTATCAGCAATTTTGCTATTTCTAATTGTTTGCGTCCGATGGCAATATGCAGTGGCGTACGATTGCGTTCATAATGATCATTGACGTTTGTGCCACACTTTATTAGTAGTTCTGCAGCTTCAATATTACCTTCCTGAATTGCAACGTATAAGGAAGCATATCCATCTTTTGTTTCCTCTGTCATACGAAATTGCGAACATGTTAGTTCATATATTATTAAGGATTATTATTAAGTTTTTATTAATACAATATTAATGTAGCGGGATGACGAGCTTATCGTCATCCCGCCGCGAACCGTCATACCACTGCGAACCGTCATCCCGCCGCGGTATCTCTAGATCCCGCTAACAACTTACTATTACCCACAAATAAAAACATAATATTGTATTTACTCAAATAATTTAATTTTATTAACCTGAAAGCTTATTAGATTAAAATTATTAAACTAAGAGTTATAATTTTAGCAACTAAAAGCTGTAAATTGCACCATATAAACAGTTATTTCAAGCAAAAGTTATGCCATTAAGAGCTATGCAACAAACATTTATATTTGTGGGTAATAGTAAG
>NZ_JBIXJM010000233.1:0-15962 GCF_044752445.1 Wolbachia endosymbiont of Drosophila barbarae
ATATAACTTTTCATAGTAATCAATGCCCTTCTCTACATATTCCTGTCCATACTTTAGCATACTATAAAAAATGCACGCCAATTTCCTAGCCGTAGCGGTAATCGCTTTCGGTGCTCCTAGTCGTTTTTTTAACCTTCTGCAATATGCAACAATCCCACTGTTGCTTCTTGACACACATTGGGCAGCCATCCTAAAAGCATTTGCAGCACGAGCAATAACTTTGCGAGTTCTCGTCCCAAATACTTTTTCCCCTGTAACTTTATTAGCAGGACTTAGCCCCAACCAAGAAGTAAAGTGCTTCTCTGATGGCCATTTATCGTGGTTCAAACCAACTTCTGAGATAATTGTTTGTATAGTTAGCACATCAAGCCCAGGAACTTTAGTAAAATCAATACCGGTTACTCTATACAGTTCTTCGTGTAAAGGAAAGTCTGGTCTGTTTTTTGAAAACCTATTCTTTATTTTGCTGCATCGCTTATTCTCGTCAGATTTTGTTTCAAATGTTTTGTAATATTGTTCGATGCTTTTGTCGCATTCTGCTATTTTTTCCTGATAAATATTATACAATTCAAATTCTTGCTTTAACACAAATAAGAGTTCCTTTCTGTAGTCGCCTTTTAGCGCTTTTGCCATGGTAGATCTATCATTTTTTATCCGTACATCTCTCAATTCTGATAATTTTTCAGGATTCCTTTCACCTTCAATTATTGCTTTGATAATTTGCATACCGGTTACTCCAGTAATATCACTTATGACTTTGTGTAATTGAACGTTCATTTGAATTAACGCTTTTTGCATACGTAGAATATGTGTGGATGCACTTTCAATCAGGTTGCTACGTTGCCTAACGTAATTACGCAACACACACATTTGATCATCAGGTCTAAACGACCCATGGAGTAATCCATAGCTGTGTAATTGTTGTAACCATTGACAGTCTTGAACGTCGGATTTTCTACCAGGCACGTTCTTAATATATCGTGCATTTACCAATTTTACCTCAAATCCATATGACTCAAGTATTTGAAACAAAGGAATCCAATATACTCCTGTTGATTCCATAGCTACTGTTCTAATTTTACATTTCTTTAACCACCCTGCTAAGTTATGAAGATCAACTGTAAAGCATCCAAATTTTTTGACACGTTGTTCATCTCTTCCTTCAGGTACACATACATAATGTACAGCTGAGCCGATATCAATTCCTGCTGTATCAGGATTCACTATTTCTAGTTTACTTTTTGCCTTTATCATGGTAATTATCCTACTATAACTTATAATGGAGAAGCACTTAAGCTTGGGACGGTTAGATTATACAATCTTCTAATCGAGGTAGTCATAATAGACTCCATCAGTGGTTTAACCGTTCCTCCAAAACCACGCTCCTAAACGGGCACTTAAGCACCATTGATCAGTCGGTTATAACTGCAGAAGTACTTCTTGATAAATTATATATAAAAATTGCTATGGAAGTGAAGAAATAGTTTCTTTCCGGTTTAACAAGATTTTTTTCTTGTTCGACGCTCCTATAGAATTTTCAATTTTCCTGTTAGTCTGCTTATTCGACACCTTTTTAATATTATGAGTCCTCTTAAAACTTCGACAAATAGCCGCAGTCTTAGTCTTGTCACGTACTTTACTTGCACAACCTTCTATTTCCTTTAATAAACTAATCAGATTTGCTGGTGAAAAATCCTCACTAGTATTGTTTAAAATTGTATGAGCGATACTTTGCAAATTTTTCTTCTGACAATACTGGTTGATTATTTTTTTACGCGTATCTGTACCTAATGTAGGAATCTCAATGTGATTGCATAAACGACCTCCCCTAACAAGTGCCTTATCTAAAATACCTATATGATTAGTTGCAGCAATCACCGTCACACCTTTTACATGGTCAGAGCCATCAATTTTAGTTAAGAAATGTTTTAAATATCGTATATTATCATCAGAACTATACGCTTTGCCAAAGCCTTCAATTTCATCTATAAAAACTATACAAGGAGCATTTTCTTCTGCTTTTTTAAAAAGATCATTTATATTTTTTATATTAAACAAACTAGAACCAGAAACACTTATAAATGCAGATGTATCTTTAGTTTCACTCGCAATTGCCTTAGCAATCATAGTCTTACCAGTTCCTGGTAGACCATGCAAAATGTATCCTTCTCCTTTTTTTAGAGCCGCATCTGATTCTTTTTGTGATTCATAAATCTCTTTCAGCTTTTGTTTCTTATCATTTGGAAGTATAACATCATCAAATGTTGTCTTATATCTTTTTTTACCTTTTTCATAAAACTTCATCTGCAGCTCTTCTTTTACTTCAACTTCCTTTATGAGACTACTAAGCCTTTCTTCCACTGCATCTTCTATTAACTTTTTCACTTCATCTTTTGCAGCACCATTAAGCCCTGCCTTTAGCTCTTCTTTTGTTGCAGCGCTTGTCCCTAGCTCTTTCACTTCATTGTTAAGCTTATTTAGCTCCTCTTTTGTTGCAACACTAGCAATCTTTACCTTTAGCTCTTCCACTTCATCTTTTGTTGCAGCACCATTAGCTTGCCTTGAAATTTCATCTAATTTTGTTTCGAGATCACTAACTTTCTTATTTAGCCCTTCTTTTGTTGCAGCGCTTGTCCCTAGCTCTTTCACTTCATTACTAAGCTTATTTATCTCTTCTTGTGTTGCAGCACTAGCAATCTTTGCCTTTAGCTCTTCCACTTCATCTTTTGTTGCAGCACCATTAGCTTGCCTTGAAATTTCATCTAATTTTGTTTCGAGATCACTAACTTTCTTATTTAGCCCTTTAATTTGAGGTTCTAAGCTTTGTATTGTATTTTCTTGCTCTGCAGCTAATTCAGTTTTTTCATTAAGCTCCGCTCCTTGAGCAGCTAATTTTTTATTTCGACTAATCATCTTGCATGAAAGTGCGAGTATCAAAGTAGATAGTATAGATAAACTCAAGGCAACAGGAAGAGCTACATTAAAGGCTGCAATTGGAGATAAGAATGCAACATAAGGAGCAACAGCAAGTGTCCCAGACGCAAGCAATACCAAAGTAGCAAGAGCACCAGCTATAAGATATGGTGCATTGGTTTTACTATACAAATCCCTCATTATTCCCTCATACTAATAATGATTACAATAGCATGGATATTAAAGGAAGTAAAGCTATAAAAATCAGTATAAGTCTATATTCACTATGTATTTTCCGTCTTCAGTTTCAAGCTCAGACTGCATCCACTCTATCGTTTCCGCATTGGAAACTGCCTGCAAATCATCCTGTGCAGATTGATTCAATTTATCCTCTCGTAGATCTGCTTTTATCATCAACTTTTTTATCAGATGCTTAACTGATACATTATTATCTGCCTTTATCTTTCTGATAATGTTTAATATCTGAATAACATTATCTCCCATTTCCTCTGAATATTTATCGTAGATAAGTTCTTCTTTGCTCGGCCAATTGCTTTTATTGTGTACAGAATTATAACTATACAATTGGTGGTATATCTCTTCTGTAATGTAAGGCAAGAAAGGTGCAAATAACCGCAAAATAATATTCAGTACATACGCCAAGCTTTGTTTTGCACTTAAACTGCTTCCGTACGCGCGTTTTTTTACTAATTCCAAGTAGTTATCACAAAAATCCTTCCAAAAAAATTCTTCTACTGCGCCCAAAGCTTCGCAGTATTCAAACTGTAATAGGTTATTCGTTGCTTTACCTATTACTTTGTACAGCTTAGACAGTATCCATTTATCCATCGTCTCACTGATGGAATTTATGCTTACTGTTTGATGCTTTTCCATGAACATGGAAACAAACTTGCTAGCGTTCCAAAGTTTTGTAACGAGGCGCTTGCCAATTTTGAATATATTTTCAGAGTAGACTGTATCAACTCCAAGCCTTGAGTTCGCTGCCCAATAGCGCACTACATCAGCTCCATAAGTTTCAAGTATTACATGAGGAGTAATGATGTTACCCTTTGATTTACTCATCTTTTTCTTATCATCTGCTAAACACCAACCGCTGATCATAATGTTTTTCCAAGGTAAAGAATTTGCATGATAATGTGCCTTTAAAATAGTATAAAAAGCCCAAGTTCTTATTATCTCATGGCTCTGGCTGCGCAGATCTGCAGGAAATATCGTATCATAGCGATGATTTGGTAAACTAAACTCACTGTTTACTGCCAGTGCACTCAGTTGAGGAGTAATTGAACTTGTGGCCCAGGTATCCATTACATCTTGATCTGGGATAACCTCTTCTTTGCTATACCCTTTTGGCAAATCTTTGAGTGGATCTATAGTTAGGTCCTTTATCTCAGCTAGAATAATTTTACCTTCTTCTCCCTTACGTTTAGAATACCACGCTGGAAATGGCACACCAAAATAACGTTGCCTTGAGATGCACCAGTCCCAATTTAGCCCTTCTATCCACACTTCCATACGTTTACGCATAGTAGCTGGATGCCAATTGCATTCTTTTACTTTATCTAATACTTGAGCTTTTTGCTCTAAGGTCTTGATAAACCATTGATAAGTAGGTAATATCTCAAGTGGTGCACCAGATCTTTCTGCACACTTAACAGAATGAGAAATGCTAGTGCTTTCTATCAAAAGTCCTTTTTTAGTTAGGATTTCGATCATCCTCTTTCTTGCTGCTGTAACTTTCAATCCATTTATTTCATCGTAGATTCCAGTGTCAGCTACTTTCATGACGCCGGGGTGTGGTGGAATGACATCATCTAGGTCCATCCTCCCATCCTGATCGATGATAATTTTCATCGGCAGATTATGCTTTTGCTGCCAATATATATCGAGCTCATCACCAAACGTACAGCACATAACAAGCCCAGTGCCTTTATCTATTTTGACCTTATCGTCAGCAATGATTAGTACTTTTTCCTTTGTAATTGGCACTACCGCTGTTTTTCCAATCAGGTGGGTGTAGCGCGCATCCTCTGGATGGCAAAAAACTGCAACACATGCGGGAAGTAACTCAGGTCGCGTAGTTGCAATATTGACTTGCTCATTTTCTTGAGTAGAGAAAACTATCGTGTTTAAGGATGACTCAAAAACTTTATCTTCTACTTCTGCTTGCGCAATTGCGGTTTTATCAACCGGGTCCCAAAGGATAGGCTGCATTTTTCTATATGCATATCCCTTATTATATAGATCAATAAACGACATCTGTGAAAGCGTCACAGTTTCCTTGCTGATCGTGTGATATTCCAAATCCCAGTCATAACTAATGCCGACCGATTTAAATAGTTCCTTGAATTCTTGCTTTGATTTTTCAATAACCTCATGGCACATCTCTATAAATTTTTCCCTGCCAACTTCTTTTGCGCGGGTTTTATAGGTTTGCTCAACCAATCTTTCAGTGGGAAGCCCATTATCATCAAACCCAATTGGGTAAAACACATCTTTTCCCAGCATGCGCTGAAACCTTGCAATAAAGTCCGTGTGGCAATAGCTAAATATATGGCCAATATGCAATTTACCCGATATTGTCGGTGGAGGTGTGTCTATAGTGAAAGTGTTATCCTTTTCACCATTCCACCTGTAAACTTTACTGCCTTCCCATAATATGTTGCATTTGTCTTCAACTTCTTTAAAGCCGTATTTTTCTTTTAACATAAATATTTCTCAATTTTAAACCTTAAGCTAGCAACGTTATACCGCCGCGGTATCTCTAGATCCCGCTAACAAGCAGCGGAATGACGATGGTCGGTAAACCTAAATTACTTTAGCTATAGCACAATTAAGTAAATACGGCAATTTTACGCCAAAATTTTTTGTTTACGAACATAAATTTTCTATGCTATGATAAAAATATTACTTGACCTTAGGTTCTAAGGGTATTATGTAATGTTAATTATATATATCGAGGTTTAATATATTTATGGAAGTTAATGGTACAATAAAGGTTATCAATAATGAAATAATGCTTATTATAGCGCAAGATGATTTTAAAAAATTTCAAGAGTATGAAAACATTTCAAGTTCTAAAAAGTTTTATGCGGGTTTTTCACTAGGTAATAAGCAATTATATATTACCGGTTTGTTTGAAAAAGAAAAAAAAAATCAAGGAGATAATATTGTAATCATGCCTATATCTTCAGCTAAGAAACAAGGTGACAGAAAAGCTTTTACTACTGCAACAGAAATAAAAACCCTGTTGGGCCTTGATAATACAAAAAAAGAAGTTGAGGTACAGATGCTTCAACATCCCCAAAACCAATTAGAAGAATTGAAACCTAAAATACAAGAATTAGAAGCTGCAAAGAAGAAAGCTGAGGAGGAATTGAGAACTAAAACACAAGAATTACAAGATCAATTGGACACAGCTCAGCAGGAAAAACAAGACTTAGAAGCTGAAGTGGAAAAACTAAAGGCAATAGATTCTACAGCGTTACAGCAGCATTTAGAAGAGAAAAATGCTAAAATAACAGAATTGGAAGCATTAGATGCTGTGGTGTTACAGCAAAAGTTAACAGAGAAAGAGAATGAAATGACAGCATTAAAAGCTCAACAAAATACACAAGAAGTTGCGAACTTACAGCAACAGTTACAAGCTAAAGATGAGGAAATAACACAATTAAAAGCTCAAGTTCAGCAGTTGCAAGCTAAAAATGCTGAAGTTGTGGAGTTAAATAAACAATTAGAAGAGAGTAAAAGTCTTGTTGATAAATTACAGAAGGAAAAACAAACATTAGAAGATAAAAGCAAAACAACTGAGCAACCAAAACAAGGCAATGGAGCGAAGTACACCGCTACTGTTGGTGTTGGTCTTGCTGCTGGACTGATAGCATTTACTGCACTTGAACATACAGTTAGGTTAGAGATGTTAGTAATAATTGGTATAGCAGTAACATCTGCACTCGTAGCTGGTGGTATTACATATGCAGCATTACCTAGTACTCAAGTAGATGGGACGAAAGCACAAGGAGTAAATGGGAATAAAAATAAAGGGAGGCAATAAGGGTTGAGCCATACGCGTCAAGTAAAACACTTGACGCAAACTTCAGTTTTTATATTCCTTCATTAGCATAATATAATTTTGTGCTGATTGTGTAATATGTTTAATTTCTTCATTCGACATCTTTTTGAAGAACTTTGCTGGCCTACCAGCCCATATTTCTCCACTTTTTATCACTTTTTCGTGTGTTACCAGTGAGCCAGCAGCTACCATAGCTTCAGGCTCCACAACTGCATGGTCCATCACGGTAGAGCCCATACCAATAAACGCCTTATCATGCACCGTGCATGCGTGCAACACACAAAAATGTCCTACTGTTACCATGCTGCCAATAATTGTGTCACCACCTGGGTTTCTATCCACATGAATTACCGTTCCATCTTGAATATTTGTTCCATCACCTATTTTTATTGATCCAACGTCCCCTCTGACCACACAATTAAACCAGATGCTTGCATCTCTTCCTATTTCAACCTTACCTATGATATGCGAACCACCCGCGATGAAAGCACTTTCGTCTATTTTTGGTTCATAATCTTTGTATTTTAAAATGTGATACATATTAAGCCCAAAGTCTTATGCATATGTTAATCAAAATAAGGTAGGCAGTAAATACATACTTAGATTTCAAACTACTTGGGTGACAGATGTTCTTGACTTACGTGCTTTGTACTGCTAAGATTTTTATTTTCAGCCCTATCTATAATGTCAGTAGCGGTATTAAGTATATTTCAAATAATATTGGTTGTTGTGTTAGTAATTTTAGTGCTCTTGCAGCCGCCTGGAAGTAGTTCGTTAAGTGGTTTTAGTAATACACAACAGGGGGTCAATTCGATGATTCCGGTGAAATCTTCTGAAAACCCGCTCAGCAGAATAACGGCTATTGTTGCTGGATTGTTTATTATAAACACATTGCTATTGTCAGGATTATGTTCAAAAGACGTACATAAAAAATCGATCGCAGAAAAAATTATATTAGAAAAAAAGCAAGAAAGTGAATCTACTTCTGTTCCATTTGAAAATTAATGAAGGAAGCTAAATTTATCTTTGTCACAGGTGGAGTTGTGTCATCGCTTGGTAAAGGCTTAGTTGCTTCAAGCGTTGGTGCGCTTCTTCAAGCTCACGGTTTTAAGATCCGTATCAGAAAACTTGACCCGTATCTCAACATTGATCCTGGAACAATGAACCCAACTCAGCACGGAGAGGTATTTGTTACCGAAGATGGTGCTGAAACTGATTTGGATCTTGGGCATTATGAGCGTTTTACTGGAATTAAAGCAACAAAAGATGACAATATAACAACTGGTAAGATATATCATGAGTTATTGAAGAAAGAGAGGCGTGGTGATTATCTGGGCAAAACTGTGCAAGTCATTCCTCATGTAACAGATTTGATCAAATCGTTCATTTTTAATGGTACGGAAGGTTTAGATTTTGTAATATGTGAAATAGGTGGAACTGTAGGTGACATTGAAAGCCAACCATTTTTGGAGGCTATACGCCAAGTTAACTACACATTAGGAAAACAAAGAGTTATCCTTATTCACTTAACTTTAATACCATATCTTACCGCAGCGCAAGAATTAAAGACAAAGCCAACGCAGCATTCAGTTCGAGAGTTAAATTCCGCGGGGTTACAACCAGATATTATATTATGCCGCAGTGAGAAAGAAATTTTCGATAATCAAAGAGAGAAAATAGCTAAGCTTTGCAATGTTTCTTTATCCAATGTGATACCTGCCCCTGATGTGAGTCATATATATGAGTTACCGGTGTTGTATAGCCAATGTGGGCTTGATACGCAAATTTTGGAGCACTTTCATTTAAGTAAGCCAAAACCAAGCTTGACTGAATGGGATCAAATAGTGCATTCCATAAGGCACCCAACACAGGAAGTTACTGTATCTATAGTGGGAAAATACACCGAATTCCCTGATGCATACAAATCACTGGTTGAAGCATTAAATCATGGTGCGATTAGTAATAAAGTCAAAGTAAAGATAAATTGGGTTAACTCAAGAGAGAAGGAAGAAAAACCTATAAATGAAAAACTTATAGGAGAGAAATTACAGAATTCTCATGCAATCCTTGTTCCAGGGGGGTTTGGTGATGACGGAGTAGAGGGTAAAATATTAGCAATAAATTATGCCCGTACAAATAATATCCCATTTTTCGGAATTTGCCTTGGTATGCAGCTTGCAATTATTGAATTTGCTCGTAATGTTGTTAAGCTTGAAGATGTACACTCTGAAGAATTTCGTAACTGTAAACATCCAATCGTTAAGTTAGCTGGCGATCAAGATGACGATCTTGGTGGAACCATGAGACTTGGAGCATACAAATGTAATATAAATGCAAACTCTAAAATGATGGATGCATATAGTAACACTACTATTTCAGAAAGACACAGGCATAGATACATAATCAATTCAGATTATAAAGATGATTTGGAAAAAAATGGGCTGCTATGCAGTGGCATATCAGAAGATGGAACGTGCATAGAGGCAGTGGAGTTAGAGAGTCATCCGTGGTTTATCGGTGTGCAGTTTCATCCAGAATTTCAATCAAAGCCGTTTTCTCCTCATCCTCTTTTTGTATCATTTATTGAAGCAGCAGTTAATAAAATTTAAAAGAAGAAGATTAGCAAAGGAAAGTGTTCAAGTATCAATATATGGAGCTTGCCATAGAGCAAGCCAAACTTGCTCAGAAAAATGGTGAGGTGCCAATAGGTGCTGTAATGGTTAGTGGAGACAATATCATTTCTTCTGCACACAATATATCCAGCGATCCAACTGCACATGCAGAGATGTTAGCGATCAGACAAGCATTTTCAACTCCCACGCTTTGTGATGCTGATATGTACGTAACATTAGAACCATGTCCGATGTGTGCTCAAGCTATTTCCTTTGCCAGAATTAAACGATTGTACTTTGGAGCTTATAATCCAAAAGGTGGAGGAATTGAAAATGGTGCTAAGATATTTCAATTTTGCAGCCATATACCTGAAGTTTATGGTGGGATATTAGAAACAGAATGCTCTTTTTTGTTAAAGGATTTTTTTGAGAAACTAAGGAACATTTGATAAATCGTCATGCTACTTGTTTTCCGATACAAAATCGTCATCCCGCTACTTGTTAGCGGGATCTATGCTAGGAGATACCGTGACGGTATGGCGGTTAAGTAATTCGTCATTCCAGCGCGTGACGCACAACTATACAAACATTGTCCACCAGCAGGGTGTCATCCGAGTAGCTGACACTGCCCTCCTTTGTCATCCCAGTGCCCTGACTACTTGGATCCAGAAGACTTAATTTTAACCAAGTGGCTGCATAATAAAGGCTGGATTCCAGTGTCAAGCACTGGAATGACATTACAGGGACACTGGGATGACATCATCCTTTTCTCTGGATTCCAGACTGGAATGACAGCAGTCCTACGTCATACCGTCACGGTATCTCTAGATCCCGCTAACAAGCAGCGGGATGACGGTTGTCAGGGTGTCAGCTACTTAGATGAAACCCTTTCCCGGTCTATCAAATCACATAGGAGAAAACTAAGACCAATCAAATTTCTTATCTTGCGGTTTTATTTGCAATATTGCTACCACACTGATTAACAAGCAGAAGACTATATAAAGCCCAGCAGCAAGGTTTGTTTGAGGAAATGTTACAGTCAACCAAATACAAACCATAGGAGTAAATCCTCCATGTAACGCATAAGAGATATTGCGTGATAAGCTCACAGCACTAAATCTAACATTGGTAGGAAAGAGTTCAGATGCAACTATTCCTATGGGAACTATACCCCTTTCTATTATAGAGAGAACCATTACGCTCAACGCAATCACAAGATAATTTTTATAGTAATATGCAATAGATAACGCAGGACAACACAGTGCCATTGTAATTGCTATAAATAAGATTGCAGTGCGCTCTTTTCCAACTTTATCAGCCAACATTCCAAACGCTATTGAAGATATCGGCATTAATACACTGGTTATAATCAATACAATTTCGTTGATATATGTTGTTACATAAACATCCACTGATGCTATTTCCTTTGCGAGAGTTCGAAGAAATATGGTAAATCCAACAGCAACATTAACAGGTACAGATATTAAAATAGCAAGTATAAGAGCTCTCTTGTGGCGTTTTATAAGCTCTATTATTGGCAAATCAGGTAAATTTCTTTGTTTTCGATTTTTTTCATATGCTGGAGTTTCTTCCAATGTGTATATGCTATACGCGCTAATTAATCCTAAAATAGCTGAGAAAATAAATGGCAATCTCCAACCCCAGGTACAAAAATCAGTAGTTTTTTTGCAGATAATCACTATCACCGCAGAAAGCAAGACGCCAATGGAGCGACCAAAACCCATCATTCCAAAATACATCCCTAAGTTCTCTTTCCTACTGGATAAATGCTCTATAAGATAAACAGAACTTCCTTGTTCACCACCAAGTGCAATTCCTTGTGTTATATGGATTGCAAGAAGCAATATAGTAGAAATTATACCTACTTGATTGTGACTTGGAATAAATGCAATGAGACTTGATGGTATCGATATTAGCAAGATAGTAATTATTAATGCTATCCTCCTTCCATACCTGTCACCAACGTGACCAAATATGAATGCACCAAGTGGCCTTACAATTGCACCTAGCCCTACAATTCCAAATAATTGCAGTATGTTACTGTAGACATCTTTTGCAAAATAAAACTCTCTGCTGATTATGTTAATCAAATCAATAAAAAGCATGTAGTCATACCATATTGCGATTCTGCAGAGTATGGTTGATATCAACACCCTTGTTTGCACTAAATTCAATTCGTAAATGTTTGCTTATTCTATTCTGGCTGCTTTTTGGGATTTTACAACCTAAACATATGGAGTTGACTTTTTTATTATGGTGTGTGATAATTGCAGTGTTATTAAGTTTAGTGGTAAAGTTATAATGAATATAGCTTATTTAGCAGCACTTATAGCAGCAGTAATACTTTGTGCTATAATGTGTATAAGCATTTTCTTTATATTATTTAAGGGAATTAAAGAACATTTAGATTCAAAAGGATTTCTATCTCTTCTGAAAACAGTAGGTGTAATTTCTATAATACTATCAATTATATCTCTCCCACTTATTATATTAAGCCTTACTACTCCGTCACCTCTGGTAGTAGGTATAGTAGGTGGTATCGTTGGTGCTATTTCCATAATACCATTAATAGTAGCTTACATTTTGCTTGTGGCTATATCGAATATCTTTATTACCAAGTCTTTATAAATTTGAGCTAATGTTACTGTCTTCATTTCTTCTTGGTTGTAATATTGCTGAAAGTTATCTATTTCCATAGGTATAACATATAATCTGATTTTATAAGATATTCTACCGGGATTAAAATATCGTAAATCTTAGGCGTTATAAACAAAATTTACAGGAAAAATAAGATGATACTACTCAAAAAGGCAAACAAGACGGTATCTTTCTGGCATAAGTTAGCATTCAGCTTTACCTTTCCTTGCAAGACATTTTAGAGCTATTATGTCTTACTCCTTGAAGATACAAGTTAGCGTTTTTAACCCGAATTCTGGATTGGAGATTAAAAAAACAAGAATATCAATAGCTTATTGTTTTAGCATTTACGATAAAGCAGTAAGCATTTTAAGACTAGTTACTAATTTAGTAAAATTCAAGACTTTCAATAATTTACCTAAAATCTAATCCAGAATTCGGGTTAATAATAAAATCTTGTTTTTTGAAAATGAATTTGGTAAACTTTAAAGATGTATGTGACAATATGGTGATATATTGTTTTTAGTATTTAATAAATTAAAGTACGTACTTGATAATTTTTCTGAACGCTCTAATCAAGCTAAAATAGGTAAGCTAGATAAAATTATTCTTAGTTTAAAATTGGTATAAGGTATTAAGATGAAAAAAATTGAAATTTCAGAATTACTAAAAAGAATTTCAATCTGTTTACTATGCGTGGCAACTATTGTCTCTATCGCTTTTTTGTTTGCCTATATGCATACAATGTTGCTTAGTAAAGGGTATGAGTTAGCTGCACATTATGTTAGTGAAGCTATGCCTTGTGTGTTACTTGTCGTTCTCCTTTTTATTGTTTGGTTTGTATATGATCAAGTATTCAGCAAACTAAAGGAAGTAGAGCTGCCTATATCGATAGAATTAGCTAATTCAGATGATAAAAGAATAACATTTGCTGATGCTATAATTGATGACTCCTTAAAACAACGGTTGCAGATGATTTGCTGTGACCAAATGACAGAAGAAATGCGCAAGCTGTTTGGAAATAAAAGTATTAATTCACTAAGAGGTTACATATTATATGGCCCTCCTGGAAATGGTAAAACACTTATCGCTCGTGCAATTGCAGGTGAATCAAATATGAATTTCATAAGCATCTCAGGTCCTGAACTTATTGGAGTATATATTGGTCATGGTGCACATGCTGTACGCGAGCTTTTTAAAATAGCAAAAAAATATTCTCCTTGTATAGTCTTTATAGATGAAATAGATGCAGTTGCTCAAAAAAGAAGTACCGCTAATAACTCAGCTTACCATTGTCGAGAGAGTTTAACACAGTTGTTAACTGAAATAGATGGATTTAAGAGCAGAAAAGATATAATAGTAATTGGTGCAACTAACCTTATCGGTGGTATAGATCCAGCACTTATTAGACCTGGACGTTTAGGTCAGAAGGTTTATGTCCCTAATCCAAACATAGAGGTGAGACAAAAGATATTGGCACTTTATATGCGAGGTACAAAAACTGATGAAAAGCTAAGCCTCCAAGACATTGCAGACAAGACTGAAGGCTATTCTGGGGCTGAGTTAGAGCAATTAGTGAATGAAGCAAAAATTAGCGCTGGTGCGCAAAGACGGCTTATAGTGAGTGAGGAAGATTTCAGTTACGCGCTTCACAGGTTAAGTCCAGAACAAGAAAGAGATAGAATAAGGTTAGTTTCAAACGTGGAGACACAGACAGAAGTATCTTATTCTATTTAGAGTATAAAACTATCATAAATTTTTCTGTTATTTCCAAATAAATTGCTATTAATTTAACAACATACATTACTAAAAGCTTAAATAATCCAGCCATTTCCAGCAACAAAAAACAGCAAGCGTGAGAAGATTTTTTTTTGGAATGAGTTGGTCATGATGTTTGTAAAACTTAATTTGTACACTTTACTTACCCCCAGTAATTCTGATATAGTTACTTTAGTTAAAGTCTATAAAAGTTTATAAATGGCAACCTTAAGTGTAAGAGAAGCTTTATGCACAGCAATTAGAGAAGAAATGCAAAACGACTCTGATGTGCTTATCATGGGTGAAGAAGTTGCAGAGTATGATGGTGCTTATAAAGTAACGAAAGGATTACTGAAAGAGTTTGGAGAAAACAGAGTAGTTGATACGCCTATTACCGAACATGGATTTGCTGGCCTTGCTGTTGGAGCGGCATTTGCTGGATTAAAGCCAATAGTCGAGTTTATGACTTTTAATTTTTCTATGCAAGCTATTGACCAAATTGTGAATTCCGCAGCAAAAACAAATTATATGTCAGGCGGACAACTTGGATGCCCTATAGTATTTCGTGGACCAAATGGCGCTGCAGCAAGAGTTGCTGCACAACATTCTCAATGCTTTGCAGCTTGGTATTCGCATATACCGGGGTTAAAAGTAATAGCACCCTATTTTGCCTCAGATTGCAGAGGTCTGCTTAAAGCTGCAATTCGTGACCCTAATCCGGTAATATTTCTAGAAAACGAAATAGCTTATGGACATGAGCATGAAGTTTCTGACTCTGAGCTATCAAACAAAGATTATCTACTTGAGATAGGCAAAGCTGCTGTTATACGGGAAGGAAAGGATGTAACTATCACTGCTTTTTCATTAAAATTAATGGATGCCTTAAATGCAGCAGATTTACTTTCGAGTGAAGGTATAGAAGCTGAAGTTATTGACCTCAGAACCTTAAGACCACTTGACACTCAAACTGTTATTAACTCTATTCAGAAGACTAATAGGTTAGTTAGTGTAGAAGAAGGATGGCCATTTGCAGGAATAGGAGCAGAGCTGTCAGCCGTTGTTATGGAACAAGGATTTGACTACCTTGATGCTCCAGTTGTACGTGTAACTGGCAAGGACATCCCCTTACCTTACGCTGCAAATCTAGAAAAAAAAGCATTACCGCAAGTGGAAGATATAATTGAAGCCGTGCATCAGGTCTGTTTTAGAAAAAAATAGTTCTTTTTTGTGTCTCCTGTTCCGCATTGGTCCATCAAAGAAGTATTTCCAGTGCCGCCTATACCACCCATTACTTTTATGACGATAGTTTTAGCACCGAAAAATACAGCACAAAATATACCGAGTGCAAAAAGAGCTGGCCATGGCATTCTACCAAATATCGCAAGCAAAGCTGCACCTATTATCACTACGGTCATAAGCGGTCCGCCTATTCCCCAAACGTAGCCAATAATGTTACATATTACTTGAGCAGTTGTATCAGTATTAGTGTCAGCGGCAGCACTCCCAACATGAGAAAAAGAAATAAATAATACTATAAAAAGAATATTAAAAACTTTCCTAGGGTTCATCTCTATACCTTAAATTTAGATATTGCAATTATACCTAAAATACTATAATTTTTAGTAAAACTAGCATAAAGATTGAATAACAAACGGTGCCACAAAAGTAGTTGACACACAACTGCACAAATATTGTAATATAGACATAGTAAACGATATTATTCCAGTGCTTGACGCTGGAATCCAGACTTTATAGCTCTTTTCATAGAAGTCCGGATGTGATAAGATAAGGATAGAAGATGATAAGGAGGTTGAGTGCCAGCAGCATATAGTTATGACTTAAGGAAAAAAGCAATGGAAGCGCTAGACGAAGGAGAAAGCAGAGAAACAGTGGCAGCAAGATTTAAAATTGGACGAACTACTTTATGGGAG
>NZ_JBIXJM010000234.1:0-13450 GCF_044752445.1 Wolbachia endosymbiont of Drosophila barbarae
GAAGTTAAAACTACAACTTTAAAAATCAACGAAATATTAGTTCACCTATTTTCAAATGCAAGTATATATTTAGTTGATCTCAAGTTAGAATTTGGCAGATTAATAAATGACAGTACTAAAATCGTTTTAGCTGATGAAATTAGCCCTGATAACTGCAGATTATGGGATAAAAATACTTATAAAAAGCTAGACAAAGATGTCTTTCGTTTGAATTTAGGAGATTTAAAGGAAGCATACCTAGAAGTTGCAAAAAGACTGTCAGTAAAGTTAGGTTAACTAAATACTACTCTATCAAGTGGAGGGTTACATGCCTCATCAAGTTTTCCAATAATTTCAATTTTTTCTCCACGTTTTTGGAAATGATTTTTCATGTTTTGCATATTCTCAGAACTTACGATCAATACCATACCAATACCACAATTAAATGTTTTTAGCATTTCTTTCTTCTCTATTTTACCCTCCTTTGTTAGCCATAAAAATATATCTGGCCATTTCCAGGAATTAATGTCTATGTTTGCAAATAAGTTTTTTGGAAGAATTCGCGGAATATTGTCTACCAAACCACCACCCGTGATGTGCGCAATACCTTTTACTTGTGACATGATAGGCAGCAAAGAATCAACATATATTTTTGTTGGTTCAAGTAGTATTTCACTCCAAGATTTATTATTCCATAGAGATGTATCGTTATAATTTATACCTAAGCTTTTGAAAACATGGCGCACTAAAGAAAACCCATTTGAGTGAATTCCACTTGACTCTAAGCCAACTATATAATCACCTGCTTTCATCATACTACAGTTTGGAAGAATTTGCTTTCGATCAACTACACCAACCACAAACCCTGCAAGGTCATAGTGATTATTACCATACATTCCAGGCATTTCTGCAGTTTCCCCACCAACCAATGCTATTTTAGCTTGCTTGCACCCCTCTGCAATGCCCTTAACCACAGATAATAAAACATCTTTGGTCAAAACGCCTGTTGCAAAGTAATCAAGGAAAAACAAAGGCGTTGCTCCTTGTGCAAGTAAGTCATTTACACACATTGCAACTAAATCTATACCTATAGTATCATGTTTATTCACTTCTTGAGCTATCAACAGTTTCGTACCTACTCCATCAGTTGAGGAAACGAGTACTGGATGGTCATACTTCTTACTTAGTGCAGCAAAATCAAATAACGCAGAAAATGAACCTATTTCGCTGATTACTTCTTCTCTAGTAGTTTCTTGAGCAATAGGCTTGACTTCTTTTATTAACTTATTATATAGTTCAATATCTATTCCTGATCTGGTATAAGTATTCATAATCCTTTTATAAATTTTAAAATTGTTAATACTATATTAATGCCTTGATATAAAAAGTGCAACGAAACTTTCTCTTAATTGACTATTATATACTTACCAATATAGGGTAACTTAAATCATTTATAATTATCCAATGAACGAAAATACCAAAAACATACTGTTAATAACGGAACTGCTATCAGGACGGCTGCTTCATGACTTTGCTAACTCTATGAATGGAATAACGTTTGGCGTAGAAGAGCTTGAAGTAATAGATAAGAATGATGCTGATGCGCAGAAGGAAGCGTTGTTGTTTCTTAAAGAAAGCTCTGATGATTTAATATATAAACATAAAGTTATGAAGCAGGCATATTCTTCTTCAATGGATAATTATAGCTTTGATAAGACCAAATCTAATATCGAAAATTATTTATTAAAAAAAAAGTAAAGCTTACGTGGAAAATAGACGCATACTCTGCAAAAAATAAGGAAGATTTAATTGAAAAGATAAATAAGATAATTTCTAATATGGTGCTAACTATAGCCAGTGCAGTGGCGGAAGTTGAACTAGTATCTGTTTTACTGAGTCAAACAGAAGATAAAATGCTATTAACTATAAAAATTTTAAATGAACACAAACCAATAAGCAAATCATTAGTAGACAAATTAATCAAAAAAAATGACACTAATTTAAATACAAAAGATATTAATATCTATATGACCTCTTTATTATTAGAGTACTATAACACTGAAATGCATTATACTTGCGAAAATAATTTGCTGGAAATAGGTTTAACTATAACTTGAGTTGCATATTTGGTTATTACAACTTTTTCTTCGTGTCAAGGCATTCCCCGACAAGGGGTACCAAATCTAATTTTTGTAATCACTTAAGTCTAGTACTATTTTATTAATGTAGCGCTCATTTGCATCTTTGATGATAAACTTCATACCATTTTTATATTTAATGACTTCATCTACAGAAGGTACTTTACCAGCAATCGAAAGAATCAAACCACCAAGTGTAACATAGTCTTCTTCAGGGTCACGTAATTCTATTTTTAGATCCTCTTCTATATCTTTTATAAGAGCCCTTGCTGATACTTCAAACTTATTTTGAGACAATTCAGTAATGGTATATTCTGAATTTATTTCGTTTTCACTATCAATGTTTGGTATTAGTTCCTCTATAAGATCAGTCATTGAAATTAAACCATCAGTTCCACCATATTCATCCAATACGATAGCTAAGCATGATTTAGAAGAGTTCATCCTAACAAAAAGATTAGTTGTCTTCATCGAGGGTGGAACAAATATTACGCTTTGTATAATATGTTTCAGATTAAAATTTTTATCCCTATTAAAAATAACATCTTTTACATAAAAAAAGCCTATTACGTTATCAAAGTTATTTTTATAAATTGGTATTTTAGTGTGGCAAGTGTTTTTTATCTTCTTTATTATTTCACGCTCGCTTGACTCAATGTCTACTGCGCATATCTCTGTACGTGGAGTCATTATATCCATTATACCACAATCGCGGAATTTTAATAGACCATTAAATATATTAAGGTCTGGCAGATCTTTCATTAATGCCTCAGTTGCACACTTTTTCAACACAGAAGCTTTTTTGAAAAGGAAGAGAAAAATTCTATATGCTATTTTTTCTACTAAGGTTCTTTTTTTACTCAATTTATTCCCTGTAATGGCAAAAACGTTTTCAGATTAGATTTATCAAGAAAACTGTTATTAAATGTTTAATAAGCATGTGAATAATGTCAAATTAATTTGTAAATTATTTGTTGATATAAAATACCAACAATTGATCAACAACTTTTTCAACAACATATACATAGTTGTGTAACAATGCATGATGGTAAAGTATTTTCCATAAAAGAAAATTACTAACACTCTAAACACCTTACTTATACACATAAATCATAACAGAAAATCAATAATATACGAAAGTTACTCATATATTTATCCACAAGTTGAACAACGCCAATTTTTACTGAATTTTAAGTTAGTAACAAGTTATTGATAGAACTATTATTATTACTATACTTTAATATACAAAAGAATAAATAGAATAGATTGGAAAGCGGCAAAACAACAATAGCGAAAATTATTAAGAGAAATGAGCCGGGTGGAAGAGTACCTATCTGGCTAATGCGTCAGGCTGGCAGGTCTCTTCCTGAGTACCGCAAAGCAGTAGAAAATATGAATAATTTTATGGAGATATGCTACAACACAGATTTAGTGACAGAATTGACGTTACAGCCGGTGACAAGATTTGACATGGATGCGGCGATAATTTTTTCAGACATTTTAATAATAGCTGATGTTTTGGGTTGTGACGTGAATTTCGTACGCGGTGTAGGTCCAATAATAAAACCCGTGGAAAGTCCTAAGGAATTGAAGGGTCCACAAGAAATTGAAACTAAAACCTTACCAATTCTAAACGCTATAAAAAAAGTCAGAAGCCAATTACCAAAAGAAAAATCTCTCATAGGATTTGCTGGTGGACCATGGACAGTAGCCTCATATATCATAGAAGGTGGGAGCAGCAAAACTTTTTCCAAAGTATTAAATTTTTATCCTTCGTGTTTGAAGGAAATAATTGAACGAATAACGGAAGTAACGATTATTTATCTAATTAAACAGATAGAATTTGGAGCAGATGTTATTCAGCTATTTGACAGTAATGCTGGTGCGTTGTCGGAACCATTGTTTAAAGAATATGTTATCGAACCAACAAAGAGAATTATCTTGGCAATAAAGGATAGATTTTCTGATTTTCCAATAATAGGTTTTCCAAGGTCTGCTGGAAATCTTTATAAAGATTACTGCGAACAAACAGGTGTATCTGCAGTAAGTATAGATTATAATGTTCCAATAAAATGGGCGAAAGCGAATCTAAACATCCCTCTACAAGGAAACCTTGATCCTAATCTTTTAGCCTATAATAAAACGGAAGCAATCAAAGAAGCAAAACGTATAATAGATTGCTTTAGAGATTTACCCTTCATATTTAATCTCGGACATGGAGTACTCCCTGATACTCCAGTTGAAAATATTGCTGCGTTGGTAAACCTGGTAAAAAGCTACTAATACAATACACAAAATTCTAGCTTTTTTGTTGTACGGGGTTTATCATTTGAATTTAGCTTCAGTAAGATATGTCAGACCTTGCAAAAAGAATGTCCCTAATAAAACCATCACCTACGATTGCTGTAACTGATAAGGCAAATAAGTTGAAAAATGAAGGAAAAAAGATCTGTGTTTTAGCTGCAGGAGAACCGGATTTTGATACTCCAGATCATATAAAAAAAGCAGCTATTCAAGCAATAAGTGAAGGTAAGACTAAATATACTGCTGTTGATGGAACGCGTGAGCTGAAAGAAGCAATAATTAATAAGTTAAGAAAGGATAATAACCTCGAGTACACGCTTAACCAAATCTGTGTTGGTACAGGTGCTAAGCAGGTGTTATTCAATTTGTTCATGGCAACAATTAACTCTGGAGATGAAGTTATTATTCCAGCTCCTTATTGGGTTTCATATGTTGATATGGTAAGTCTTTTTGGCGGCTTGCCAGTTGTAGTAGAATGCAAACAAAATTTTAAACTGACAGCGGAATTATTGAAAAGCAGGATAACTAAAAAAACTAAATGGTTAATTCTTAACTCACCGAACAACCCTGCAGGAGCTGTGTACACATGTGATGAATTGAAAGACATAGCACAAATATTGCTTGAATATCCACATATGAATGTCGTTACAGATGATATTTATGAGCATATAATATACGACGAAAAGTTTTTTACTATCGCTCAGGTTGAGCCGAAGCTTTATGATAGAGTTTTTGTAGTCAATGGAGTATCAAAAGCCTATGCAATGACAGGCTGGAGAATAGGGTATATTGCAGGTAGAAGTGATGTGGTAAAAGCTATCTCTACGCTGCAGTCTCAAAGCACTTCTAATCCAAATTCGATAGCACAAGCAGCAGCAGCAGCAGCATTAAACGGTGATCATAGTTTTTTGAAAGAAAGAACAAGGATTTTTAAGAGTCGTAGAGATTTTATGGTGAAAGAGCTAAATTCTGCCCCGGGATTATCAGCGTCTGTTCCACAAGGTGCGTTTTATTTATTTGTCTCATGTGAAGGATTGCTCAGTAAAAGCACAAAAAGTGGTAAGATAATAAATAATGATTTAGATTTTACTGAATACTTACTGGGAGATCATTTGGTTGCTGTGGTTCCAGGAATTGCATTTGGTCTAGAAAATTTTATCAGAATTTCTTATGCAACCTCTCAGGAACAATTAGAAATTGGATGTGATAGTATTACTAAAGCGTGCCAGGAGTTAAAATGAAATAGACTATCCATAAGTTGTATATTTTGCCATACTTCGCCAAGGTTATTTTGAATGTTCTAACTTGTGTTTTTCTATGGAAGGCATTTTTATTGATTGAGCAAGTGTCTTTCTAATATTGAATTCCTCATTTTTTTCATTTTGTTGCAGTAAGTTAATGTTATTTATTTTATTTACTAAATCTTTCCCCTTTTCCAGAGTCTTTAAATCACTTTCGTTAATGTGATGTTCATTGTAAAATTCTGCAACAATTTCTTTTCTTTTCGGATAGGTATTTAAAAATTCCGACACCTGATGTTTAGCAACAGCTTGAATAAATTTCTTATTAAATCTTGAATCGTTATATAGATCTTCTAAATTTTCATCGTAGTGTTTTGCTTCATTTACAGCAAGCTTTATTATCTCTTCTATACCACTTAGAAGTTTCCTATACAATTTGTCGTATCTATTGCCTAGCACGTGTGTAGCGAATGTTTGTTCAATGTATTTTGTTATGTAATTTTGCAGCGTATTATCTATCGTGCTTATATTCATCAGCCTGCTTTAATATTATATTAACTATTTTACACATAAAAAGGTTAATATTGAATTAATAGAATACTTCTGAAGTCAAATTTTACTGAAAATTATGGTATTTAAGATATAATTGTCAGCATGAAATAAAAACATAAATAAAATGGATCTTGTAACAAAAGTGAAGCTCAAGATAAAGATGAATAAGGGTAAAATCATAAATATACTTATCATTTGTGGTGTAATTTTTTTCATATACCTTATTCATGAGCCAGTTGTAGATATGGTAGAAAAAATTATAAGTAAAATAAAAGGTCTCTTTTAAAAATAGAAAAAGTGAACTTTTTCCATCATCCAAACTTGAACCTGGAAAATTTAGTTAATGCATAAACTACTTATGTTGGCTATGAGTTCAACTGTATAAAATTCCGGTAAATTAAAATAAGTATTCATAAAAATATTGTTTTCTATAAACAGAGTATCTATAATGCTAGCTTTGGGGTAAAGTATTGCAGAGGAATTTTTTAATCTGGTTGTTGGCGTCACTGTTTTATGCATACCAATATATATTACGCGTAATTCCAAATATTATAATTCCTGAATTGGTAGTAAGGTTTAATATAGGAACAACAGAAATAGGACAATTTTGTGGACTGTATTATGTAGGTTATGTGTTAGCACATATTCCTGTAGGTATTCTTTTAGATAGATTTGGTTCTAAAGTTGTTATACCGATTTGTATTGCATTAACATCTTTAGGTGCTTTACCTTTAGTCAGTTCTAATGATTGGAGTTATTCTATTATTGGAAGAATAATTACTGGTATTGGATCCTCTGCTTCAGTACTTGGACTCTTTAAAATAATAAGAATCTATTACCATAGAGAAAAATTTGCCATGATGTTCAGCATATCGGTTATTATTGGCATTTCAGGTGGTGTATTTGCCACCAAACCATTACATGTCTTACTTGATAAGTTTGGGTGGGATTATTTATTTACTGTGTGTATAATGCTTGGATTATTGCTTGCTTTAACTACCTTTATATCTATACCTAAAGTTGGCACCTCAGACGAAGAATTAAATATTAAAAATTTAAGCAAAGTTATATTTAATAAAGATATTTTATTGATAGGTTTGTTTGGCGGTTTTATGGTTGGACCATTAGAAGGCTTTGCAGATGCGTGGTCCGCAACATTCTTGCATGAGATGTACGCTATAGATAGACACATTGCATATAGCATTTCAAAATGGATACTAATAGGCTTTGGCTTTGGGCATTTATTACTTCCTTACATATTAGCAAAAAATCCAACCAAGCACTATGAAATAATAATTTCTTGTGCTATGGCCATGATAATTGTGTTCTTATTACTTTTTATATGCAATATTAGTGAACTCCTGGCATGTATATTACTATTCATTATTGGTCTTGCTTCTGCATACCAAATTGTTTTTACTGCTAAAGTTGTAAGTTGTGTAAAAAACGAAGCAGTAGCAAGTGCAGGATCTGTAGGTAATTCCATAGTTATGAGTTTTGGTTATTTTTTTCACGTCATTATTGCAAATATAATGAATTTTTATTGGAACGGTGAAATTATCGATGGAAAGCCATTTTATGGAACTGATGTAATGGTTAAGTCTATGTTAATAATACCTATATGCCTACTAATAGGAATGATAGGCTTTTGGTTACTTAAAGTTATAAGCTGTAAAAAGAGCTAAGCAGATTTAGATGATTAATATAGTATTGTTTTTTATAACTAAAGTATCTATAATCCTAAATTTTAGCTGAGATTCATGTTGCAGAGGAATTTTTTAATCTGGTTGTTGACGTCACTGTTTTATGCATACCAATATATATTACGCGTAATTCCAAACATAATTGTGCCTGAATTAATAACAAAATTTAACATAAGTATTGCAGATGTTGGCCAGTTTGGTGGGTTATACTATGTAGGCTATACGCTAGCTCATATACCTATTGGTCTTTTCCTTGATAGATTTGGACCAAAGTTTGTTTTACCTGCTTGTACCGTTTTGACATTTACCGGAACACTACCGCTTATATGCTTTGATGAGTGGAGTTATTCAATAATTGGAAGAATAATTGTGGGAATTGGGTCATCCGCTTCGGCAATTGGAATCTTTAAAGTTGCAAGCATGTATTTTGCGCAAGAAAAATCACCAAGAATGGCCAGCTTATCTATAATTATAGGAATTTTGGGAGGGATATGTGGCGGGTTACCTTTAGACTTCTTACTTGATAAATTTGGCTGGAATTATGTTATCTATACATTCTCAGCATTTGGGTGTTTACTTGCTCTGTTGCTGTTCTTAGTAACGCCTGAAAGCAATGCTCAACAGGAAAAAGTTAGCATTAGAGACTTAAAAAACATACTTTTCAACAAGCATATTATTCTAATTAGCTTTTTTGGTGGACTCATGGTCGGTCCAATGCAAGGTTTTGCCGATGGTTGGGTGAAAGCATTCTTTTTTGAAGTATATAAAATGAATGAAGACTTGGCATCTTCTCTCTCTTCCGTAATATTGATAGGAATGTTAACAGGATCATTCTCTTTGGCTTATTTATTGGAAAAATATAAAAATAAGCATTATGAAGTAATAATTGCATGCTCATTTGCAATGATCGCTAGTTTTCTTTTGCTTTTTACTCAGAGTGGTGGCTTGTATGTTGTATTACCTACGCTTTTTATTATTGGCTTCACATCTGGATATCAGGTGGTTACCATTTACAAAGCGATAAGTTATGTAAATAATAACTTAGTAGGCCTGGCTACAGCTGTGTCAAACATGATAGTTATGGTTTTTGGCTATTTTTTTCACACTGGGATCGCAAAAATAGTAGATTTGTGTTGGGATAGAACAATAATACAAGGAAATCCTGTGTATGGTGCTGAATTGCTGATAAAAGCAACATCAGTTATTCCTGTATGTTTGCTGGTGGCTGTTTTTGGGCTCTTATGGTTAAAAAATAAAGATTTTAGAGAAGTTGATTGTAATAAGTAGATAATTTATCGAAGGCTCGTATGATAAAATCGTTAGATGTACTAATTTAAGGCTCTTGTTATTATGAAATATAATACTTTATTTTACTTTGATATTTTTGTTTTAATTGTAATAGGGTTTTATTAGGTGGTAGGTATGTCGAAAAGTAATTTTTTTGTATGGTTGATAGTATCTCTTTTCTATGCATACCAGTATGTGTTACGTGTCATGCCAAACATAATTGCGCCTGTATTAATAACAAAATTTAATATAAGCATTGCAGATTTAGGGCAATTTAATGGTCTCTACTATGTGGGATTTACACTAGTTCATATCCCTGTTGGTCTTTGTTTTGATAGATTCGGTCCAAAAATTGTTTTACCTATTTGTGCTGTCTTGGTATCTATTGGAACATTACCTCTTGTGTGCTTTGATGAGTGGTATTATTCAGTATTAGGTAGAATAATTGTTGGGATTGGCTCGTCTGCGTCAGCAATAGGAGTATTTAAAGTTGCCAGTATGTATTTTTCGCGAGAAAAATCAGCAAAAATGGCAAGCATATCTGTTATTATAGGGCTATTAGGGGCAATATATGGTGGTCTACCAATAGAACTTTTGCTTGATGAGTTTGGTTGGAATTACGTAATTTATATTCTTTCAGGGTTTGGTTTCTTACTCGCTTTATCTTTATTTTTAGTTATTCCTTACAATGCTTACGACTTTCGAAAAGAAAAAATTAGCATGAAGGATCTAAAAACTGTGCTTTTCAATAAATATATCATTCTAATTAGTTTTTTTGGTGGCTTAATGGTAGGTCCACTAGAAGGTTTTGCTGATGCTTGGACAAAAGCTTTTTTATGTGAGGTATATCAAATGGCCGGTGATCTAGCGTCTTCAATTTCTTCTGTTATATATGTAGGATTTGCAGCTGGATTGCGCTCTTTTGCTCACATATTAGAAAAATACCCAAATAGACATTATGAAGTTATTATTGTCTGTTCCTTTGCAATGATTGCTAGTTTCCTTTTACTTTTTACACGGGCTGGCGGATTGTATATTGTATTGCCTGCACTTCTTGTTATAGGTTTCGCTTCTGGATATCAAATAGTAACACTGTACAAAGCATTAAGTTATGTAAATAATAACTTAATAGGATTAACTACAGCTGTATCAAATATGATAGTTATGGTTTTTGGCTACCTCTTTCACACTGGAATTGCGAAGGTAATAGGTTCTTATTGGGATAAAGCGATTATACATGGAAGTCCTATTTATAGTGCTGAATTGCTGATAAAAGCAACATCTATTATTCCTGTATGTTTGCTGGTGGCTGTTTTTGGGCTCTTATGGTTAAAAAAGCAGGACAAGCAGTCTTAAAATTGCTTGTGCATCTTAAAATTAAAGCGAGGTTTGATCTATGATGAGTGTTTTAAAAAAAATCTGTGGCTCTAAAAATAGTTTAAAGTCTTTTGATAACGAGGTTTATCAGTCTATAGAAAAAGAATTGCAACGCCAAAGATCACAACTGCAACTAATTGCATCAGAAAATTTTGCAAGCAAAGCGGTAATGGAGGCACAAGGCTCTTTTCTGACTAATAAATACGCAGAAGGTTATCCAGGTAAAAGATATTACTGTGGTTGTGAGCATGTGGACAAAATTGAAAGTCTGGCTATAGAGAGACTTTGTAAGTTGTTTGGTGTAAAATTTGCAAATGTTCAGCCTCACTCTGGTTCTCAGGCAAATCAAGCAGTGTTTGCTTCACTGCTTACTCCAGGTGATACAATACTTGGATTGTCACTGAATTGCGGTGGGCATCTAACTCACGGTGCGGCGCCAAGCCTTTCTGGTAAATGGTTTAAGTCGATTCAATATACAGTGAATAAAGACACTTACTTGCTGGATATGGATGAGATAGAAAAGCTGGCGCTGGAGCATAAACCAAAATTGATCATAGCTGGTGCTTCTGCTTATCCGAGAAAAATGGACTTCAAGCGCTTTCGCGAAATTGCAGATAAAGTTGGTGCTTATTTGCTTGCAGACATTGCCCACTATGCGGGGCTTGTTGCAGCAAGTGAATATCCATCCCCTGCTGAATATGCACATGTTATGACTTCCACGACTCACAAAACTTTGCGTGGTCCTCGTGGTGGAATAGTGATGACCAATGATGAAGCATTACACAAAAAAATTCAATCTGCAGTTTTTCCAGGATTGCAGGGCGGGCCACTTATGCATGTGATAGCTGCAAAAGCTGTTGCATTTAAAGAAGCATTGGCGCCAGAATTTAAAACTTATAGCAAGAAAGTCGTGGAAAATGCGAAAGTACTAGCTCAAGAATTGCAAAAGCATGGACTCGACATTATAACCGGTGGCACTGACTCTCATATAGTGCTAGTTGACTTAAGATCGCAGAAATTAACTGGAAAAGACGTTGTAGATAGCCTTGAGAGGGCTGGCATTACCTGCAATAAAAACTCTGTGCCATTTGACACAGAAAAGCCAACCATCACCTCAGGGCTCCGTTTTGGCACCGCTGCTGAGACAACACGCGGACTTGAGGCAGAAAATTTTAAAGAAATAGCTGGTCTAATGAATGAAGTAATTCAAGGATTAATCAGCGGAAATAGCCCTGATATTGAAAGAACGGTGAAAACTAAAGTTGAAAAGATTTGTAGTAATTTTCCTATTTATTAATTTATGTGGTGTCATCCAAGTAGCTGGTAGAAACGAAAAAACTTACTTGACACCCTTCGCCAGCCCTCTTATCATGAAACTGAAGGTATTCATTTATCTTCAATCTGTGCAGATTAAACGACAACAGTATTACGTAATTGGCGTCTTATTTTTAATTTTTTGCACTATGCGCACCCTACGTCTTCACAACATTTCTGGGTTTTTACCTATATAAGCTGAAACGCGCTTATAAAGCGTTTAAGACAGTATAGCACGCCAATTTGCAGGATTAGAGAGTGACAACTAGCTAATACGGGATTTCTTTTGCCTTTTTTTCTGCTTAGTAAATTTCTTAAACATTTAAACTAAGATGAGTTGCATTTAAAAGCAGCTAAATTGCAGTGTTTAAGACTTAAAAAACGCCAATACTGAAAATAGACAATGACTAGGGCTTCTTTTGCCTTTTTTTCGTTTGGTAAATTTCTTAATGTTTGTAGCTAACATGAACAAACATTTGAGAGTAACTTCTACTAGTAGGGTGTCATCCCAGTGCTTGACACTGCTCTCCTTTGTCATCCCAGTGCCCAGACACTGGGATCCAGGAATTTTATTAAGTTGGTAAGCATAAAAGTAGCCGTTTTATGTTAAAATACAACATTTTAATGATTATGAAAAGGCTGGATTCCAGCGTCACGCGCTGGAATGACATTGTAGGGTGTTATCCGAGTCCTTTTTCCGTCATCAGAGGACCATATGACGTCATCCAAGTAGCGTGACTACTTGGATCTAAGCTGTATTACCAAGTCCAATTAAGTGCAGCATCATCACTTGTTGGAGGCTCAAAATACGGTTGTGACATTTCCTCTTGCACAGCTCTTTTAAATTCTGGACTTTGTATGCTTATCTTTGTTACATGCTCTTGTAAGGCTTTCTCAGCAGCTATTTCAGCAGCTATTGGACTTTTACCATCTGCTCCTGTCTCCCCTGTCTCTCCTTGTGGGCCTTGAGCTCCATCTTTACCATCTGCTCCTTTAGGACCAGTGGCTCCTGTCTCCCCTTTTAGCCCTTTACCTCCTAAGAACACCTTTGCTGTTTGATCATTTTTGTCACCATACGCTGTGTCAGTAGCATCAAGAAATCCTCCTAATTTATCCACTAAAATTGATTTGTCGCCGTCTTTTGCATCAAATATAGCATTCACGACATCTTTCGCTGCAGCTTTTGTTTTAAGCTCTGTAGCTTTAACAAAAGCAGTCTCTGCAGCAGTTTTAGTGTAAACTTCATCGGCTGGAGCAGCTTTAATATATACCTTATTTGTAAAATCAGGAGAAGCAGTTATAGCATCCACAACAGGCTGTTTTACTACTTCTGTTTTTAGCGTATCTGTAAGTCCTAAAGTTTTAACAAATGCATCATCCACACCTTTTTTGGTATAGATACCATTATCATCATCACCTTTTGCTAATTGTGGTATTAAAGCATCCACAACAGCTTTTTCTGCAACTTTTGTTCCAAGATCTGCAGTTTTAAGAAACGTGTCATCAACACCTTTTTTAGTATAGATACCATTATCATCATCACCTTTTGCTAATT
>NZ_JBIXJM010000235.1:0-4886 GCF_044752445.1 Wolbachia endosymbiont of Drosophila barbarae
GCTTATACAACTCATAAATTTCTCTCCTTAACTGCTTACCGCCGCTTTTATCAATGCTATATACGGCGGTTATAAAAATACTTTAACTCCTACGACTTTTCGCTACCTGCATCATCAATTCTTCTCCTGAATTCTGTGGTATTGCACTCAGTATCTCTGTCTTCTTTGTTCTCTCTGCAAGTAATTCCATTAAAACTTCCCTAGCTTGCTCAACACTTACGCCTTGCTCAATAAATTCTCCTATCTTTTCTGGCATCTTTGATACATTACATAATCTTATTATCTCTAAAATTTCTCTACGACAGTTCTCGTAGCCTTCCTCAGTTAACTCATTAGTTGTCATACTAACACTCCTATGATTATTGATAAATTCAAAAAATGTTGTAACTCCATCTGCAAGACCTATTTCTACTGCTTTCTCCCCAAAATATAGCCCTGCTTCCGTTGATTTGATTGCTTCTATAGAAAGGTTTCGATTTCGTGCTATTAGCTGCACAAACATTTCATATAGTCGGTCTACTTCTTTTTGTAAACTTTCCAGACTTTCAGACGTCATTGGCTCATGTGGGTTTAAATCATTCTTTCGACTACCAGCAAAGATTGTGGTGTACTTAATACCTTGCTTTTCATCAAATCTACTTTGATCTATATGACTTGCTATTACTCCTATACTCCCAACTCCTGAAGTGCGGGTGAGAAAAATCTTTTCAGCGCTAGAAGCTATAGCATATGCAGCAGAATATGCATCATCATTTGCTATTGCAATAATTCTCTTTTTTGCTCTTGATTCATAAATAAAATCAGCTAGGTCAAAGACACCGTTTACTTCCCCTCCTGGACTGTCTGTGTCAAGTAGAATCGTCTCTATGCTTTTATCTTCTAAAGCACTCTCTATCTCTTCATGAATATTTTCATACGAAGTCATGTCTAAAATATGATCAAAAGCTTCTGTTTTTTTTGTCAAAACTCCATAAATACGTATTATTGCTATTCCTTTTGGGTTTATATGAAAATGCTTTAAGTTCTTAAAGATAGGTTGTTTGCTGTTATATAATGATAGTAGTTCAAAGCTTCTTCTCTCTACCATTACTGGTTTATTTATCCACATCACCTTCCTTCCCTTTTATGATTAACATCAGAATCGAAACAAAGTCCAAAAGAATTAGCTCGCTTTTGATCTTCTGCTATTTCTTGGTCAATTTCTTCTACATCGTAACCCATTTCTGATACTACCTCCGATCGACTTTTGAAGCCATTTCTTACTGCCATTTGCTGTGCTTGCTGGTCTTTAAGTGGATCTACCCAATCAAATCCCTGTGGTATCCATTTTACATCTTTAAATATTTGATTATCTGTTGTAGAAAGCTCTCCAGATAAAGTGGCAAGTTCTAGCCATCTACTCCATACTGGTCTGCAAAATTGGAATACTATAATGTTATGTTGCAGCATAGCGCATCGACGACGAAACTCTATTAATCCTGCTCTGATTGATGAGTAATTAACACCTGTTAAATCTCCTGTTAGCTGTTCATATGTTATCCCTGTACCAATCGCTATTGCCCTCAGTTGCTGTCTCATGAATGCTTCATAACTTCCTCCAACATCAGATGGCTCTGAAAATTTTATGTCCTCTCCTGGGTCTAAAAGCTGCATTGTTCCTGGCTCTAAACCTGATAGTGCTGCTCCTTGCTCATTACTTTCACCTTCTCCCATGATATTTGCTTCTGGATCGAGTCTCGTAATAAATCCAGCAAACATTGCTGCAGTTTTCTTTCTCACCAGCTCTGCATCATCATATTGATCAAGCTCATAAAGTTTCAGAAGTATACTCGAAAGCCATGGCTCTCCTCGAATCTGACCAGGTCTTAGTGGTCTATAAATATGTAAAACATCATTTGCTGGCACTCTCACTGATTCACCAAACGAACCTTCACCAGGGTGTTCTCTAAATAAGTAATATGCCTCTCTTTGTCCAAGCCTGTTAAACTCAATGCCGTTTCTTATTACATTACCATTTCCTAAAGTTTGATTTGTTTTATTATCTAAATGTTCAGACTCAAGTACTTGCAGTTGTAATGGTACAGAAAATCTATCTTCCAGCTTTCTCGTTCTTAAACGTACAAAACACTCTCCTCCCTCTATCATACTTCTGCATACTAGAGCTTGTAATCCATAAAAATCATTTATTCCACAGCTATCTGCTTCATCTGTCCATTTTAGCCATAACTCTTGTACTTTCTTTCGAAATTCTCCATCCCTTGCTTTTGATTGTGGTTTTATTCCTGTTCCAATAGAGTTACTTACTATTGTATCAATAATATTTGCTGCATATGGATTTTTTCTTACCATATCCCGAGAGCGGCTACGTAAGTGCCCAAGGCTCTGAGAAAGTAAATTATTTATGCTTCCTAACTCTGGTTGAAAGTGAAAAAATCTTCTTCCTGAGCCTGCAGCGTCCCATGCAGAACTTTTTGGTTTTGGTTTGCTAAATAATTGCTTGAACGATTTTAATAGCATTACTTTTCCTGATCTGAAACTTTGGATAACTCAGCCTCTAGCTCTTCTACTGTTGGTAAAGCTGCCTTTATATTCTTTGGTAGATTTTCAGTAATTTTATATTCTGCCAACCCTATCGGTTTATTTATGTCTTTCAGTGTATACTTAGCTAGCACGTTATCCTTTGACTTGCATAAAATTAATCCTATAGATGGTTGATCTGTCTCGTGCTTTAGTAAATCATCAACGGCTGAAAGATAAAAATTCATTTTACCTGCATATTCTGGCTTGAAATCTTTGTCTTTTAGCTCAATTACTACAAAGCAACGTAACTTTAAATGGTAAAACAATAAATCAATATAAAAGTCTTTATTTCCAACATCTAAGTGAAATTGCCTACCTACAAATGCAAATCCTTCTCCTAGCTCAAGCAGAAATTTTTCCACATGGCCTACAAGACCTTTTTCTACTTCTCTTTCATGAGCGTCATCTCCTATACTCAAAAAATCAAAAATATATGGATCTTTTAATGTATAATGTGCCAAATCTGACTGGGGAGAAGGTAACTTATCTTTGAAGTTAGTAACAGCTTTTCCTTGACGTTTGTGCAATTCACGTTCGATTTGCATCACCATTATACTACGTGACCAGCCGTGCTCTATAGCTTTTTGAAAATAAAATAGTCTTTCTTTTGGATCTTTTACTTTATCTAAAATAACTACAATATGAAACCAAGGCAATTGTGCAGCAACCTGCTGCGTAAATTCAGTATCTTGATATTCTGCAGCAAATTGACGCATATAAGTAAGATTCCTAGCACTAAATCCCTTCATTTCTGGAAATGCGCTTCTCAAATCCTTACTTAGCTGATCTATGATTTTAGCACCCCAGCCATGCTCTTTTTGGCGTTTTAAGATCTCTGTACCAATATGGTGGTAAAGCACAATAAGCTTGCTATTTACTGCTAGTGCTGCTTTATAACGACTAGTAGCAATCTGTTCTTTGAGCTGCTCTAAAAATTCTGTATATTCTTTTGCTATAATTTTTGTCATACGGTTCCTTTCAACGATTTTTATCATTATATAATCCCCTTACTCGTTGAAAAAACAATTTTCCTCTTTGGCTTCATACCTGCAACTTTTAACTCAGCCTTAATTCGTTGTCTTAAATTCAATAAATCCTTTATTTGAACTTCCCCGTACCGCACAACATGGTCACCATATGCAATTGAGACAACTCTTTCTCCGCTTTGCAGTTTTTGAATTGCTTTCTCAACTTGAGTTAAATATCCTTCACTGTACATTTTGATTACCAAGCCACTTACTCTGTCTTACTTTTTTAGGCTTTTTGCTTTCCATTTTTCCACTTAAACTATTCCATTTACTCTCTGGCCAACGATCAATTCCAAGCGCAATAGATGCTGCTCTCGCATAAATTCGGCAATCTAGCACCTCATTTCTTTCTCTTACCTTTTGCCACTCTTGTTTGGTGTATCCTTTCACTACCTTGCTGACTAATTGCTCTGCCGTTAGCTGCTTAAAATATTCAGGTGCATACTCCGGAAAATGACAATATCCTGCTGGCACTTTTTCTTTTTCCCCGTTTTTTAAAACATTAAGTAATTGAAAAAGCTCTGACTTTAATATTGATACTCCTACTGGCCAGAGCTTTATTCCTCTTTTCAGCTTTTGACCACCAACTGTTATATCTACTCTACTTGGGCTGCTAAGTGGTACTAAGGCTTTATTTACACCTTTCACTGCCATTACTTTCCCAGAGCACTGATGACCCCTTACCCAATTGTATACTTCCTGTGTTGCATACCCTGCATCAACTGCCATCATACTTATCATGTATTCAAGACCATTTTCACCGATAAAATGATGATTTAAGAGCTCAGAGAGTTTTCCCCATACTTCTTCTCCTCCAATATCACCTTCAAATACTCGGTAGTCTATAGACCAACTTTCGCGGCTTTTTCCCCATGCTACAACTTCTACTTCTAAACGATCTTTCTGGACATCAACACCTGCAGTAAGTACTACTTCTCTCCTAGGTACTATGCCAATCTGAAAAAATTCTCTCCTGTTAAATAATTGCTTCCAGTCAGGTACTTCTCCTTTATCTACCCAGGTTTCTCCAAGCGTTGTGTTGATCCAAACTTTCAGTAATTGTTCACTTTCCTTTGCATGCAGAAAATCCTCTACTGCTTGTTGCCAACTATACCACCCAACTGGGCTATAAAGACTTGAAAGGTGAAATCCTATTACTTTGCTATTGTGTACTTGATTTGTAGCTCTCCATTCTCCACGGTCTAGCATCTCTGTCTTTTGATGATTTTCTATTTTGCCGCTACATTCAGTGCAGACATAATGTGCTGTTCTTGAGTC
>NZ_JBIXJM010000236.1:0-9504 GCF_044752445.1 Wolbachia endosymbiont of Drosophila barbarae
TGACGGATCAGAAGTTGCTACTACTAAATTGGCAATACTCGGTGCAACTAATCTTTATTTTGACTTTATTAATATATTTCTCAATCTACTCAGGTTACTTAACTTGTTCAACAATAGGGATTAGATGTTTTCCTTTTTAAGGAAAGGCAGTAAGAATTCTATAGTTTTCTTTCTAATATCTCTAGTTGTATTGATGTTATGTCTTGCATATGCATCGGTGCCTCTATATAGCATTTTTTGTAAAGCTACTGGGTATGGTGGCACAATAAGAAAAGTAACTAACACAACAACAAATATAACTAACCAAAAGATCAGGGTCCATTTCAATGCTGATATAATGTCCGATCTACCTTGGGAGTTTAAATCAGAAACTAACTACTTTGACGTAAACATAGGAGAACAAAGTTTAGCGTTTTATTACGCAAAAAATCTATCTGATCAGCCTTCATTTGGTATGGCAGTATATAACGTTACGCCTTTCAAAGCAGGTAAGTATTTCAATAAAGTTGCATGTTTTTGCTTTGAAGAACAAATGTTGCTAGCAAAACAAAAAGCAGCTATGCCCGTATCTTTCTATATAGATCCTGAGATAATGCTTGATAGTAATACAAAAGATTTGAGCGAAATAACACTATCATACACGTTTTTTAAGCTTAAGTAATAAACTTTTTCCTATTGTCACCCAAGCAGCGTGAGCTATAGCTAAACTGACTTAGATTTACCGACAATTTGAAAAACTGTCATTCCGCTACCCGTTAGCGGGATCTATGCTTTGAGATACCGCGGCGGTATGACGTAATCCGATAAGGTAAACCTCGTCATCCCGCTACTTGTTAGCGGGATCTCCGCGGCGGTATGACGTGTTAGCTATAGAAGGAGTGCGTTGTTATTCAAATAATGATTAGGCAACAGATCTATTGAATTGAGCAGGAGTTCTTATTTGCTTTTTGCGCACCGACTACTTGTGTCTCAGTGCTTGGTGTTATCAATTCCCATCCTTCATTATTTGCTTCACAAGCATCCCAATACTTAGCCAATTCCTTATTATTTTTTACAGAATTTGGCACTTCTATGTTGGGATTTTTTTCTAATGTATGCTTAATTAGAATCTTACAGCAATCTTTGCATTCAATTGACTTCTCTGCATCATATAATTTAGTAACACAATCTAAAGCGGTATTTCCACCGTAGTGTTCATGTGGGCTATCACTTACCCCCGCTTCTATGAGAGCCTTTAACACATCTGGAGAACGCGTCAAAGCGCAGGCATGTAAATATCCTTTCTCATTTTGCACGTTAGCCCCTGCTTTTATTAAAACTTGCGCTAGATTTGGTAAAGCGTAAGGCTTGTGATTAATAGCAATAGAAAAAAGACTATCTACTGGAAAGCCATCATAGTCTTTCAAATCAAATTTGTGATTAATATCAAAACCTTTTTTTTCCCAAGAAGCATATAAATATTCATAATAGTTTTCTTTGCTTGAAGTTCGCATTCCACTTTCTAGCCTTTCTTTTATTTTTTTTATTATATTACTAGTATCTAAATCGTTATCTTCATCCACTTTGTACAACACATTATACAAAACACTATAAAGCCAAGTTTCTCTATTCATTATAATTTATACCTTAAAACTATTAATATACACTTATGTAGTATATAAACTCTAAATAACATTTTGCAAAATATTAATTGTTAGATAACATAATCAAAGTTTTTATCTTACATTCATCATGGTTAGAGCTATACAAATAAAAAAAACTGGGGGACCAGAAGTATTAGAATTTGTAGATAAGAGTATAGGTGAGCCAAAAGGCGAGGAAGTCTTAGTGCGTCACACAACTATCGGCTTAAATCGTTATGATTTAGAGCACAGAAAAGGTACACGCAAAATTAAAAATTTACCATCAGTGCTTGGAGTGGAAGCAGTGGGAGTTATTGAAAAGCTTGGTAAAAAAATCAGTGATGGGTTGAAGGTCGGAGATAGAGTTGGATATTGCACAGCTCCTCCAGGGGCATATTGTGAAAAGCGCATTATACACCAGAAATATCTGATAAAAATTCCAGATGACATATCTGATGAAGTTGCTGCTGCAGTGCTGTTTAAAGGTATGACAGCTCACTATTTGGTTAATCAATCTTATAAAATCAGGCCTGGTGCTTTCGTGCTAGTTCATGGGGCTAATGGTGGCTTAGGACAAATAATATGCCAATGGGCAAAGGATAAAAAAGGTGTAGTGATAGGTTCTGTAAGCTCTGATGAAAAAATGAAGATAGCTCTACAAAGTGGCTGCACATACGCAATAAACTACAATGATAAAGACTTCGTTTCTAAAATTATGGAGATTACGCAAAACAGAGGAGTAGGTGCAGTATATGACCCCATAGGTTACGCTACAAGCAAGCTCTCTTTTGAATCTTTAGGCAGGTTCGGCATATACGTTTCCTATGGGCAGATATCAGGTAACGCTCCTATTAGTTTTTCTTTACTTAGTTCACGTTCGTTATTTGCAACTGGAACCTCAATATACCATTATAAGCATGATAGATTCACATTAGTGCTTACCACAATGGAAATCTTTGAGATGATAAGAAAAAAACTTTTAACTGTACGGATCAATAAAAAATATAAATTTGATGAAATAATTCAAGCACATCGTGATATGGAAAATAGAAAAGCGAGTGGGTTAAATATTATCAAAATCTCTTAAATAAATTAGTAATTTAAACTAACCATTCATTAAGTCATATCAACTAGAACTTCACATATTTAATTCTCCTTTTGGGGGAATTAAAAGCATATAGCTAAACTGACTTAGATTTACCGACAATTTGAAAAACCGTCATTCCGCTAACTATAGTATTTTCAAAAGCGAATGATAAAGGTATAATATGTTTTTTTAAAGTAGGGAAAGCGATGGTATATAGTGTAGATTTAAGGGAAAAAGCAGTGTCTTTGGTAGAAAAAGGAAAGTCAAAGGTTGAAGTTGCAGAGGTTTTTGAGATAGACACTATATAGATGGCTAAAAAAGAAAGCTACTGGCCAAGGTCTCAAAGCGGTAAAAAGTACTGGTTTTATTCGAAAAATAGATCCAGAAATACTCAAAGAATATGTCAAAAAACACCCAGATCACACACTAGCAGAAATGAAACAAAACCTTGGCTTTGGGATAAGTGCAATTTGGTATAGATTAAGACAGCTAAAAATAACCTTTAAAAAAAGTCACATTCTATCAAGAGCGCAATCAAGAAGATAGGCAGCAATTTATCGATAAAGTCTCAAAAATAGACCACTGTAGCATTTTATATATAGATGAAGCAGGAGTTGATAATAGACTATACCGAGAATATGCACGAGCTCCAAGAGGAGAAAAAATATATGCTGATGTTCCAGGAAAAAAGCGGGAAAGAGTGAGTATAATAGGTGGATGAGAAGTTTATTGCACCAATGACCTTCACAGGAGGGTGTAATAAAGATATATTTAATGTATGGTTAGAGCGAAGATTACTTCCACAATTACAGCGTGATACAACCATAGTTATGGATAATGCTACATTCCATAAAACTCCCAAAACAAAGTCATTAATAGAGTCTTTTGGCTGTCATTTGCTTTATCTTCCAACATATTCACCTGATCTAAATCCGATAGAGCATTGTTGGCACACCATCAAAAGTTGCCTCAGACCTCTAATGCATCAATGTACAGACTTACACCTTTTAGTTGGTAATACCATTTTAGACGTTTATCATTCGTTTTAGAAAATACTATAGTTGAAATAGCGCAGTTACTCACCCCATAAATTTGGTGCTCTCTTTCAATCAAAGGTGTCTTGCTGCTTGAAATGTTTTCTTTGTAAAAATTTGGCTTATCTTTATATCATCTCATTCAAACAGCATTAACATAACTTATGCCTTTTTTGGATGTAGAAATTTTCTAGGAATTGTCTTTTTGAATTCTATGGTATTTTGTTTAACATTGAAACAAGAGGCCAGTGTCACGCACTGGCATGACACCCATTTGTTCCTATAGTTGTCTTTTCTCGTCTACCTTATTTTGCCACTCTGCTGAACAGATACATAAAGAAAGTGGAAAATTGGACATTCTCAACTCGGCTCCTGCAGATTAAAAATTAAGTTGAATAAAAATTGGATTTGACGCAGTTTTTTCCCATAGTTTAAGAAATTAAAAGTTTAACGATTAGAATTATAATTACAAACCACAATAAAAAATAGACTTTTCCATTTGATTTATTTTTAATTTGGATGTTTTCTAATTTTTTATCAGCTATTAGGTTTAATTTTTCTATAAGGCTAAATATCCCTTGGATTGTTTTTACAGGATAAGAACTTCTAATTTTTTCCCTATACCCTATTTTACTTTCATGTTGACTGCTTATCCACGCTTCAACTACTTTCCACATATTGATTTCTGGGTAGATCTTTCTACATGTCCCTTCCAGTAAAATCATAGTTTTCTGCAGCAATAACAATTGTGTTTGAACTTTCATATCAAAATCACCAGTTATTTTTAATAGCTGAGCAAGTAAACTAGCAAATGAAATCTTCTGTATAGGCTGCCCAATAATGGGTTCACCTATTGCCCTGCAAGCTGTGACAAAATTTCTATGCTGTGATGAAACGTAACCAGCTTTAAAGTGCATTTTTGCAACGTGATCATAATCCCGATTTAAAAAGCCTTTGAGTATCTCTATAACGTAATAGCATGTCTCACGATCTATTCTACCCATGATTCCACAATCCAGAGCAATAATATTGTTATTACTATCAACCATTAGATTTCCAGGATGCATATCAGCATGAAAAAAACAATCCCTGTATACCTGATTACAAAACGATTCTATAAGATTGATAGCTATTTGCTTATGATTATTCAGTTTTTCAACTTCGTATATTGGCGTTGCTTCTATCCATTCTAATGTTAAAACCTTTTTCGAAGTTCTATTCCAATCTACTTCAGGTACGTAAAAACCTCTGTCATTTTTTGTGTTTTCCTTTAGTTCCGAAGAGTGAGCAGCTTCAAAACGTAGATCTAACTCTAATCGGCAAATTTCAGCAAAAGTTTTAACTAATTCAATTGGCCTCAGCCTTTTTGATTGTTCGCTAAATTTTTCTGCAATTTCTGCGAGCCAAGAAAGCATTTTTATATCCCTTGAGAATGTTTTCTCAATATTTGGCCTTAAAACCTTCACAGCAACTTCCTTACCCTCAGTTGTAACCGCTCTATGCACCTGAGAAATCGATGCTGCTGCAATTGGCTTTTCAGAAAAGCTTGAAAAAATGTCGCTCAATTTACAATTAAACTCACTTTCTATAGTTTTAACTGCTATTTTATGTGAAAACGATGGCAATCTATCACATATCAATAACAAGTTATTTGTTATATCTTCATTTAAAACATCAGTACGTGATGAGATAGACTGCCCAAACTTAATGAACACCGGACCTAATTTTTCAAGAGCACACTTTAGCTTGTGGCCTTGTATTTTATTTATTGATTTTTTTGATGGTGGAAGTAAATAAGGTAATATATTGTAACGCGTCAGCACCGTAGTTATGTGCAGAAGACGCAAAATATTTTGAATCATTTCGCTGCGTAACTGCTAAATATTTCATTTAGGGTTCTATTTTTCATAATCTCATCAGGCTTGCCTTGGCAATAGATAGTATTATTTATACAAATTATGTAATCTGAGGATGGTAGAGCAGAGTTAAGATCATGAGAAGTCATAAGAATCGATACCAATCGTTTTTTTGCTATTTTATTTATAATATCATAAAATTTAGCCCGCGCGTTAATATCCATTGCACTAACTGGTTCATCTAGAATGATCAAGTCAGGCTCTGCAATTAAACAACGTGCAAGTAGCAATAATTGTGTTTGCCCTGCAGAAATTTCTAACACTTGATTCTTCAAAATGTTACCGATACCAACCAACTCTATCGTTTCTGTAATAATGGATTGATTTTTCTTTAGTCTTTTCAAGGAGCTATTTAAAAGAAAATATTCAACTGTTATTGGCATCAAATTACTAATACTAAAATTTTGCGGCATGTAGCTAATTTTTGTGTTCTCAGCTAACACAATATTTCCAGTATAATTTTTATTTATACCAGCAATTGCTTTCACTAAAGAGGTTTTACCTCCACCATTTGGACCAAGTATTGTAATTATGTCTCCTCTTTCCATGAACATATTGATATTGTCAAGGATTCTTTTACCATCATATGCGAGAGCAAGATTTTCTATTTTTAGAACACGATTATTGACATTATTCAATTTATTGACAAAATTTAACTTCTTCTCAACGTTTATATGAGACATTTACTGACTTTTTTTCTATTACTTTCATTTACACTATACTATAATATCGCCTTTTCATCCAATTTAAAAGTTGTAGCTACAATCAAACCTATCCACTCACTTGTAGCTTCTGTTACAGAAGGGATTTTAGAACCGGAATTGCTTGGCTATGCAACATCTGCACATAATTATATATTAAAGCCATCTGATGCGAGTAATTTAGAATCAAGTGACGTTATATTTTATGTTGACGATAACTTAGAGACGTTTGTTCAAACTTTCGCCAAAAATAATAAAGAACTAGTGCAATTGTCAAAGGCAATCAACCTACTTCCTACTCGGCCACATTCATTTTCTAGAAAAATCACTCACATTCAAGATGAAAAAGATTTACACATGTGGCTGAGTCCCGAAAATGCAAAGAGCATGATACTTTCTATAAGTGCAACATTGTCTGACATAGATAAAGGAAATTCCCATCGATACAGTTCTAATGCAACAAAAGCTATAAAAAAAATAGACCAAGAAGTAAAAGAAATCATGAAAGAACTGAATGATTTTAAAAATCAAAAATACATCGTTACTCATGATGCTTATCAATATTTTGAAAAATATTTCGGTCTAAATCATCCAAGCGCTATTCTTTCCATAGAAGAGGATTCTCACATAGGTATGAAGAGTTTAATGAAGCTAAAAAAGATAATGAAGGAAGAAAACGTTAAATGTATATTTGCTCATTCACAGGAAGATAGCATAAAGCCTAACGCCCTTTCTAATGACGCAAAAATGGTAGTTCTTGATCCTATTGGATCAGACATAGAGCCTGGAAAAGATGCATATCTAGCTATAATCAATAGCATTGCACAAAATTTTAAGTCTTGTTTTGTTGAGTAATAAGTTCCCTTTTAGCTTACTGTTTTATTGTTCTACAAATCAAGAAGAAGTGAGTTTACAACAAATGGTGTCATTCCAGTCTGGAATCCAGCTTTTTCATAATCATCAAAACGTTGTATTTTAACATAAAACGGCTACTTTTATGCTTACTAACTTAATAAAATTCCTGGATCCCAGACTGGGATGACATCGTAGGGGTGCTGGCCTGATAACCGTCATCCCGCTACTTGTTAGCGGGATCTAGAGATACCGCGAATGAATCGCGGTATGACGGTTCGCGGCGGCATGACGATAAGGTTTATACCTTGTCATCCCAGTGCTTGACACCGGGGTTGATTTATCTTGTCTACCTTATTTTGCCACTCCGCTGAACGGATACCATATTATGCAGGTTTAGAATTATGCTTTATTCTTACGTTTATGTCTTGGCCCAATACAATCAATAAGTTAAGCAAGTATTCTAAGGAGAACCCTTCGATTTTTGACCTATTGATTTGAGATACTTTAGGTTGATCAATCTTTAGAGCGTTTGCTGCTTTTTTCTGTGTTGTGTACTTCTTACTTATTAATTGTGCAATGACCTTTATTAATTTCAGTTTTGCATCTTTCACATCCCCCAACTCTACTATTATAGGATAACTTAATTGTAAATTTTGCATAATAATAAAATTCCTTATAAAAAAATTACTTTAGTTTTTCTTCTTTAAATAACACATGCCTTCTGACTACTGGGTCATACTTCCTAAACTCCAGTTTTTTGGTGAGCTTTTTTGGATTACGCTTTTTTACATAAAAATAGCCAGTTGATTTTTCTTCACCAGTTTTTGTTATCTTGATTGCAGTGCTGACTAACTTAACGAGCAAAGAAGCATTTTTTTTCGCCATACTTATAATGATATAATAAATTCTATGCGAGTTTATTACGCAAAATACTAAAAGTCAATCGAATAATGCAGATTGCAAAATCCTTGACAATCAACAGTGCATTAAGTAGCATAAAGTTAACTTCAGAATAAAAAGCAAACGGTAAATAAGTGACAAATAGTGGTAAAAGGGTATTATTGATAGAAAATTCTATCTGTTCTAATGAGGTAAGAGTTGCCTTGTCAATTAATAACAAGGTTGTAGAATTTGAACAAGAATTCAAGGAAAAAAAACAATTAAGAGGTAATATATACGTTGCTTATATAAAGCGTATAGAGCCTTCTTTGCAAGCCGTATTTATTGAATATGGGAAAAATAAGCAAGGTTTTTTGTCTTTTTCCGAGATATCTCTAGATTACTTCAACATTCCAGAAAAAGAAAAGGAAACTATCTTTGAGGGCTACTCAAATGACGATTGTATAGAAGAAGCCTCAGCAAATGTTTCTTCAGATTCTGCAGCTAGTAAGAATGTCAACGGATCAGGTAGTGGTTTTGTAAGAGAGGTACCTTTATATAAAAAATACAAATTACAAGATGTTATTTCAGTAAATCAAAAAGTATTGGTCCAGCTAACTAAAGAGGAACGAGGCAATAAAGGAGCTTCATTTACAACATACATAACTTTAGTGGGTAGATACTGTGTTTTCATGCCAAATTCCATGAGTAAAGGTGGAGTGTCTCGCAGAATTGAAGATGCTAATGTCAGAAAGCAGTTAAAGGAGATACTGAGTTCAATAAACTTGCCAAAAAGATCAGGTTTAATAGTAAGAACTGTTGGTTCAGGAAAAAATAAGAAAGAAATTGAGCAGGATTACAATTACTTATCCTCATTATGGCAGAGCATTCAAAAAAATGCCTTCTCTGTAAACGTTCCATCATTAATTTACAATGAAGCAGATGTAATTATGAGATCTGTTCGTGATTTTTGTAGCGATGGTATAGAAGTTATAGTGTCTGGAAAGGAAGCTTTTGAGGCAGTTAGGCAATATGCTAACAATGCACTAAAAGGTAGTAAGTTGCGCTATAGATTGTATAGAGGTTATGCTCCGATCTTTACTTACTACGGAATCGAAGATCAAATTTCTGAGTTATATAGCAATAGAGTAGAATTGCCATCTGGTGGGTCTTTGATAATAACTTTAACTGAGGCGTTTGTTTCAATAGACGTAAATTCAGGAAAGATGACAGGAGAAGATAGCATAGAAGAAACAGCTTATAGAACCAACATGGAAGCAGTACCTGAAATATCAAGACAGGTGAATCTTAGGGGCCTATCAGGATTAATAGTAGTCGATTTTATTGATATGTTGAAATATCAGTATTGCAGAGCTGTTGAGTCTGCTATAAAGCAAGCGTTTAAAGATG
>NZ_JBIXJM010000237.1:0-5521 GCF_044752445.1 Wolbachia endosymbiont of Drosophila barbarae
TCAAACGAAGTAATTGTTTCATCAATACTAAGGGATTTACAACATATTGCTAACAAGAATCGAAATAAGTCTTTTGATTTAGTAGCACACAGTGCAGTTATAGCGCACATTTTTAATAACAAACGCAATACAGTTTCTACAATCGAAAAAGAGTTTAATATTACATTGAACGTTAGTATTGATAACAGTTTAGATGTAAATACATTTGTTTTAAAACAAGGAGATGATGTTAATTTAAACGGTTATAAGCCATTACAGAACTCTGGATACCAAATTGGGGATAGCAGCAATGAAGAAGCTGATAATTCAAATAAACTACGAGGCAATTTTTGGCTGACTAAGTGGCTTTCGCGCCTTTTAAGTTCTAATAACTAATTAGAAACCTAAATTGGGCTTGTAATTAATGAGCCCTATACTTATATATTCTTATATCAGATAATATTTACAATGGGGTACTCATTATGGGAAGAGCAATAGGCATAGATCTCGGAACAACAAATTCTTGTGTTGCAATAATGCAGGGCAAAGATACAAAGGTAATAGAAAATAAAGAAGGGGCAAGAACTACTCCATCTATAGTTGCATTGACTTCTTCAGGAGAAAGGTTGATTGGTGCTCCAGCAAAAAGGCAAGCAACCACCAATGCAAGTAATACCTTTTTTGCTACTAAGAGATTAATAGGCCGTCAATATAGTGATCCTGAGATGAAAAATCTAAGTGTACCATACAAAGTATTTGCAGCAAAAAGTGGTGATGCATGGGTTAAAACAACTGATAATAAAGAATATTCTCCTAGTCAAATTGGTGCATTTATACTACAAAACATGAAAGAGGCAGCAGAAGCTTATCTTGGAGAGGAAGTAAAAGATGCTGTGATAACAGTGCCAGCATACTTCAACGACTCTCAACGTCAAGCAACAAAAGATGCAGGAAAAATTGCCGGATTAAATGTACTCAGAATAGTAAATGAACCGACTGCTGCAGCACTTGCTTATGGTCTTGATAAGAAACATGGGCACACAATAGTAGTATATGACCTTGGTGGTGGTACATTTGACGTTTCAATACTTGAAATAGGTGATGGAGTTTTCGAAGTGAAAGCAACAAACGGTGATACCCATCTTGGAGGTGAAGACTTTGATAATGGAGTAGTGAGTTATTTACTAGATGAATTCAAGAAAAGTAATGGCATTGATTTGAAAAATGATCCAATGGCTATGCAAAGAATCAAAGAAGCTGCTGAAAAAGCGAAAATTGAATTATCAAGTGCAATGGAAACGGAAATAAATCTACCGTTTATTACAGCTGATGCAAGTGGTCCAAAACACTTAAATATGAAATTAACGAGAGCAAAACTTGAAAGCTTAGTGAATGATTTAATCGAAAGAACTATGGCTCCTTGTAAAAAAGCTCTTGAGGATGCTGGTTTATCTGCTAGTCAAATTGGCGAAGTGGTTCTTGTTGGTGGCATGACTCGTATGCCAAAAGTCATAGAGAAAGTTAAAGAATTCTTTGGCAAAGATCCACATAGAGGAGTTAACCCTGATGAAGTTGTAGCAATTGGAGCTGCAATACAGGCGGGAATCATTCAAGGTGATGTAAGAGATGTGTTACTACTTGATGTGACCCCACTTTCTCTTGGTATTGAAACTCTAGGAGGAGTATTCACTCCACTTATTGAGCGTAATACTACAATTCCTACTAAAAAATCTCAGGTGTTTTCAACTGCAGAAGATAACCAAACAGCTGTTACAATTAAGGTGCATCAGGGTGAAAGAAAACTGGCAGTTGATAATAAGCTACTCGGTCAGTTTAGTTTGGAAGGGATACCTCCTGCTCCGCGCGGAAGGCCACAAATTGAAGTGACATTTGATATAGATGCAAATGGAATAGCACACGTTTCTGCAAAAGATAAAGCTACTGGAAAAGAGCAAAAAATACGCATTCAATCTTCAGGTGGTTTATCTGATGATGAAATAAATCGCATGGTAAAAGAAGCTGAAGAAAAAGCGCAAGAAGATGAAAAGCGCAAAAAGTTTATTGAAGTGAAGAATCAAGCGGATAGCTTAGTCCATTCTACAGAAAAGTCTCTGACAGAGTATGGTGATAAAGTTTCACCAGAAGATAGATCTGCTATTGAAAATGCAGTTAACGAATTAAAAGAAGTTAGTAAATCTGATAACATTGATGACGCTGATTCAATACAGCAGAAAGTCACTAATCTTTCTCAATTATCTATGAAACTTGGAGAAGCTATGTATCAAGCATCTCAACAAAATAGTGCTGAAAATGGCTTTTCATCAGAAGGAAATCCAAATGATAAAGAGGAAAAAGTAGTAGATTCTGATTATCAAGACATAGATAATAAAGAAGAGAATAAGTAATTGCGATTGTCATCCAAGTAGCTGATACTGGGATGACAAGAGGAGCATATTGTTGCTTAAAGAAACCATTATGGATATTATTAAAACAATAGAAGAAAAGATACGCGATTCGATAGATGTAATTGATATCAACATTATCGATGAATCAGCAAAGCATGCTGATCATTATTTTGCTTCATCTTCAACATTACCTTCGCACATTAAATTAATATTAATATCTGACGGCTTTATTGGAATGAGCGTTCTAAAAAGACACAAGTTGATTTATGAGTTATTGAAGGGTGAGATAGAGCTAATACATGCAATTTCTCTTCACTTGTATACGCAAGATGAGTACAATTTAAAAAATAAATAATAAAAATGTGAAGGAAGAGTCTATATTAGTTAAAGCAGGAAGAAAATTTAATGACTATAAAGGTTCTATGAACCCGCCAGTTTATCATTCTTCTACCATATTATTCCCTACTTACAAGGACTACTTAAATGCAGCAAATGGAGAAAGTATATACGATGTAATCAACGATGATGTTGCAAGAGATTACAGCTATAGTAATGTTGGTACTCCCACTGTTCATTATTTTTCAAATGCACTGGCTGAAATTGAAGGAAGTGGACAAGCGCTTATTTTTCCTTCCGGACTATTTGCACTTACTTTTGCTATTTTGACTTTCACTAAAGCAGGTTCTCATGTTTTAATTCAGGATAACAGTTATTACCGACTCAAGAGATTTGCCGAAAATGAGTTACCAAACAGGGGAATAGAAGTAACTTTTTATGATCCAACACAGGATATAACTGATTTAATTCAGAGTAATACTTCATTGATAATGATCGAGACTCCTGGTTCTGTAACGTTTGAGATTTCGAATATAGAGCATATAGTAAAAGTTGCTAAAGAACGTGGAATCGTAACCGTTTGCGACAATTCATGGGCCACTCCTTTGTTATTTAAGCCGCTTGATTATGGAATTGATGTTGCACTATATGCGGTAACAAAGTATCTAGCCGGTCACTCAGATTTAGTGATGGGAGCTATGGTTGCTGAAGGTGAAACTTTTAAATTGCTTTATGAGAGCCATAAAAATTATGGGGTAACCATTCAATCGCACGACTGCTACCTTGCACATAGGGGACTAAGAACACTGCACACACGTATAAAAAGGCACCAAAATGCAGCAATGGAAGTGGCAAAGTGGCTAGAAAAACATTTAAAAATCAAAAAAGTTTTGTACCCAGCACTTCCCTCCCATCCTCAACACGAATTATGGAAAGGTTACTTTAAAGGAGCAAGCGGCGTATTCAGTATAGTATTGGGTAGAGAATATTCATGTGAAGAACTAAGCTGCATGGTTGATCACATGAAAATTTTTGGTATCGGTGCTTCTTGGGGAGGGTGCGACAGTTTGATATTACCAATAGATCGTAGATCTATGTCAAGATCTGTAATGAATTCAGATTATGGTGGAAGTTTTATACGGATATTTTGTGGACTGGAAGATCCTGAAGATTTGATCTTTGACCTTAATGACGCACTAAAAAGGTTACCATGTTTAGACTTTCAAAACGATGAAGTAGGACATGAAACTGAGAGAATTACTGCATAACATTATTGATGTTAACTTTGATATTGAAATCAAAGGCGTCACATGTAATCCCAAGAAAATCAAGGAAGGTTATCTTTTTGTTTGTGTGTCAGAAAGGGATAGGATTTACATAGATCAGATATTATCTTGTGGAGCTAAAGCGATAATTGCAAGTGATTGCATAACAGAAGCTTCAAGCCTTGGTATCATTCCAACGCGTGATGCTGGAATCTGTATCTTCCACCCAAACCCTCAAGAAATATACAGCGAAATAGTCAGCAGGTTTTATCAATTCAAACAGCCAAAATATGTTGCTGCTGTAACAGGCACAAATGGCAAGACTTCAGTAGTAGAATTTTGCCGCCAGATCTGGCAAAACGCTGGCTATAATGCTGCGTCTATTGGAACACTTGGAACATGCATCAATAATGGTAGAAAAGGTAATAGCAACAGTCTTACCACTCCAGGTGCAGATGACCTTTACGCAGCATTACGTGATATAGATAATAAAAACGTAGAGCACTTAGTGTTAGAAGCATCAAGTCATGGGATTGATCAATATAGAATCCATGGATTAAAGTTGAGTGCTGCAGCTTTTACTAATTTCTCGCAAGATCATTTAGATTACCATAAAAGTCTTGGTGGATATTTAGAAACTAAAAAAAGGTTATTTTACGAAGTATTACCAGAAGGAAAAACAGCGATTTTAAATGCGGATATAGATGAATACGGCGCATTGCTTAAAATAGCTGAAAAACGCAGTAATAAAGTTGTGACTTATGGAAAAAAAGGCTCTGATATTACTTTATTAGAGCAAACATCAACCCCTAATGGTCAACATCTTACAGTAAAAATTGATAACCAAATTTACAATACATTTTTCCCAGTTTTAGGAAAATTTCAAGCATATAATCTGCTATGTGCAATTGGTATATCTGGATTAAATTACAGAGAAATATGCGTAGAAAAACTCGTTTCTCCACCAGGAAGAATGGAAAAAGTGAAACCTTTTGCATTCGTGGATTACGCTCATACTCCAAGTGCGCTTAAACAAGCCCTATTGTCTTTAAAATGGCATATCAACAAAAAAATAATTCTAGTTTTTGGATGCGGTGGAAATCGCGATCAGACGAAACGTTCAGAAATGGGCAAAATAGCACAAATGTATGCAGATAAAGTAATAATTACAGATGATAATTCGCGTGATGAAGATCCGGCAAAAATTCGCCACGATATTTTGCTACATTGCCCTGATGCACTGGAGATAGGAGGTAGGAGAGAAGCTATAGAGAAAGGCGTAGATATTGCCTATAACGAGGGTATGATTCTGCTAGTTGCAGGAAAGGGAAATGAGAAATTTCAAATTATAGGCAACCAAACTTTTGAATTTAGCGATGTTGAGGTTATTAAAAATCATGCCTTAACATACTGATTTTCGCAATGGGCTTACCTCCGCTAATGTGCGAATATTGAAGCAAAAGTGATGTCATCCCAGTGCTTGACACTGGGATGGCTTTGTTGCATAGCAACTGAAAAAATCTGGTGGCTACTGAC
>NZ_JBIXJM010000237.1:5571-9198 GCF_044752445.1 Wolbachia endosymbiont of Drosophila barbarae
ATCCTTTCGTCGTGCTGTTGATTCTGCCTTCCTATGACCTGTTCGGACTATTATGAGAAATGCTATAATACTTCTTAACAGTGGCATTCTTTAAAGTTTTGTTCATACGCTCAACTTGCCCATTTGTCCAAGGATGGCTAACTTTTGTTAGACGGTGTTCAATGTCATTTTCTTCACAAGCTCTATCAAATATATGTTGAAAAGCGTATTTATGGCGTTTTTGGTTGGTAAATTGTACACTGGTATCTGTCAAAATAGTGTGGATTTTATATGGTAAAATTTTAATCAAATTACGTAGAAACTCAGCAGCTATAGGTTTTGTAACACTTTTATGCAACTCAACATACGTAAATTTGGATGTTCTATCTATTGCAACAAACAAATATAACTTTCCTTCTTCTGTTCTGACTTCTGCAATATCAATATGGAAATAGCCTATAGGATATTGTTTGAATTTCTTTTTTGGTTTAACTTCGCCATCAACATCTGGTAGTCTGCTAATGCTGTGCCTCTGTAAGCAACGATGTAGACTAGAGCAAGTCAAGTGTGGGATTGAGGTTTGCAAAGCGTAGAGACAATCATCTAATGGCAATAGAGTATGCTTACGAAATGCAACAATTACAGCCTCCTCTTCTAAAGTTAAAACAGTTGATCTTGCATGCTTCGGACCCATATCAGCGTCTTTGGCAAAAGACCGTTTTCTCCATTTAATGATAGTTTTTGGATTAAGGTTATAGTACCTGGAGAGTTTTGCTATGCTCTCTTTACTATTTTGTATTGCTCTACGAATTGTCTCTGTTGTTTTGGCGCACCCATGTAATATTTGTCCCATAATTCCTCCTTTGATGGTATTGTTTTCTCATATTTTATCATACCATCACACTCTGGGACCATACATCCCCCCCCCTCCCCCCCTAATTCCTATATCAAACCTTTCTTTACTAGATTATATAGTCAATATAAAAAGCCATATAAAATTGCTTCCACTGCTGCCATGAGGAAATTGCTTATTCTTGCTAACTCTTTAGTCAGAGATGACAGGGTTTTTACTGAGGAATATAACTCTCTGTCTGTTTCTATCTAAGAGCCAGTATAGCTGTGGATAAGCACGTTTATACAGATAAAAGTACTTATCCACAGCTACATCAATTTTTCTATTGACTTTTAACACAACTGCTAAACAGATACATTCGTCATCCCGCTACGTGTTAGCGGCCAAGATACCGCGGCGGTATGACGTGGGAAACCTGACTTGCATTAACTATAAAATAGTGATTTATATAAATCCCATAGCATGCCGAATGAAGCGTTTTTTGAGGAAATTTGAATTTTCAACTGCAATCAAGCCAAGATTTCTTAGTGCTTTAGCGCAGAATATTCTGTTGGAAAACATCCTATTTAATCCATCAGTTGCAAGCGCCATTGTAAAATTATCAAAGTATCTGTTACGTGAAATTTTCTTTAATAAATAACTACTGCCAACATCAGTACCAGCCGCTTTTGCAGCAACTACGTGCTTTATAACACTTTCTACATCTCTAATTCCAAGATTAAGCCCTTGACCTGCAACTGGATGAATTGAATGTGCTGCATCGCCGATAAGCAAAACTCTACCCTTATATAACTTTTTTGCGAAAGCAAAACTTAAAGGATAAAGTTTTCTTTCACCCTCTAATTTTATCTCTCCTAAATAAGAACCAAATCTTTTTTTAAGCTCTATAATAAATTCTTCTTCAGACAGATCCATTAGCATTTTTGAAATTTCAGATTTTTCTGTCCAAACTATCGAAGAAGTATAGCCACCCTTCATCGGTAGAATTGCAAATGGACCGCCAGGGAAAAAACGCTCCACAGCTAAGTTTTGGTGATGCAGTTCATGCTTTACATTAAATACTATGCTACTTTGTTTATAGTCAAATTTCACTGTCGGTATAGAAAATAACTCTGGTAATTTAGAGTTTTTGCCTTCAGCGCAGATAAGTAGCGATGATATTAATTCCTGGTTATTATCAAGAATCACTTCCACATATCCTGAATCACAAGCAATTGTTTTATAGGAATGTGGAGAGTATATATTCAGTTTATTTAGAAAATTATTGTTGATTGCATTCCATATAGTAGCATTGTTGATAACATAACCCATTGGCTCTTCGCTAACCATTTTATGATTGTAATGCACAGTAACCGCATCTAATATGCATATATCAAGTATTGGCTCAGCTTCACTTTCCACAAACTGCCAAATCCCTAACTTTTTCAATATTTTTTTCGAGCCTTGAGAAATAGCAAATGCTCGATTATCATCTACTACACGTGGTAGACTATTTTTTTCAATCACAGCTACAGACACAGAGTCACAACTGAGGCCAATGGCAGTAATAAGACCAAGTAACCCACCACCTGAAATGATTACATCATAATTCATTTTATTTACGCTAATTGTAAAATTATATTTTATCTGTTTTGAAAATAGTTTAAACAAACTTTATATATAAATTAAATTTTTTAGATCCCAGTGTCAGCTACTTGGATGACATCTAAAGACACTCCACCTTGTCATTCCAGCACGTAACGAACAACTATACGAACATTTTGCGAAGGCAGTGTGTTAAATGCTATGGCCGGTTTTGCCTCAAACATAAAGGTGTCATCCCAGTGCTTGACACTGGGATGGCTTTGTTGCATAGCAACTGAAAAAATCTGGTGGCTACTGACAAAATTCATTATAAAATAGCCATTTAACCTTGAAAGAAAAAATATGCCACAAAAAATGAGGGTCAGTAACCATAGCGAATATAACAAATTTCTAGAAAAAAGAGGAAATATTTTTCATTATATCAACGAAGCCATAGAAAAGTGGTACGAGAATGGTCCAAAAATACCAGGTGGCAACAATATTTATAGCGATAAAGTTGTAATTTTGGTGCACATAATAACTTGTTTATTTAGAATAGGCCTGAGGCAAACAGTTGGGTTTATAGCAGAATACCTTGAGCAAATTGGGAAAAATTTGCAAGTTATCAGCTATTCACAATCATCAAGAAGGTTTAAGAAACTCAATATTAAGATCAATGATTGCAGAAAATAATATGGAAGATATCGAAATTGCTATAGACAGTACAGGAATTAGTATATACAACAACACTCCTGGTCATAGCAAAGAAAATAGCGAAGATAGAAAGTATCGCAGCTATGAACAGACAAGAAAATTGCATGTAATGTTGAATACAAACAGCAAAAAAGCCATAGCTGTAAAATACAGTAACGGCTGATCACTATGGAGCTTGTGATTTGCTAAAAGAAGTCGATTTTCAGTATGTCATAAAAGTACTATATGCAGATAGGGCATATGACAGAGAAAAGCTCTATAAGCTGTGTAATCAATATGGTATAAAAACGAAAATTCCTCCGAAAAACAACGCAGCAGAGCATCCAAAGTTAGACTATATGGCTGAGAGAAATTCTGCAGTCAAGCTCATAAAGTCATATGATGAAGATGGTATAAAGAAGTGGAAAAAAGAGATGAGTTATGGAAAAAGATCTTATATAGAAAGTTTTTTCTCGCGACTGAAACAAACATTCGGGTTTAGTTTTAGGAATAAATCTGAGACAAATAGAGAGAAGGAA
>NZ_JBIXJM010000238.1:0-5231 GCF_044752445.1 Wolbachia endosymbiont of Drosophila barbarae
CACTCAACCTCCTTATCATCTTCTATCCTTATCTTATCACATCCGGACTTCTATGAAAAGAGCTATACTTTAGCACAATATGGTTTAGTAACATCAGCACCTATCACTACTACTTCAGTCATTGCCGACTTAACCTTTCCTAGGCTCCATGCAAACCAGCCTTGACCATTTTCTTCTTTAGTTGGCTGACTTTCTGGGCTAGAAATCTCAGTACCTTTTTCATCACCAGATTCTGCATCATAAAATACATCCTGATCCTCAGAAAGACTCATTAAATAACTTTTAGCAGCATCAACATTTAAATGATCAGGTTGCTTAGGAACGTTATCAATATTTAAATAATCCAAACTATTAGCTCGTTGCTTTTGCTCACTGGAAAGAACCTCAAGATTTAAATAATCCAAACGAGTTAGTTCTTGCATGCTAGGTTTAGATCCATCTTCACGCTTAAACTGCTCTTCTGGACTAGAAACCTTAGTACCATAAATCCTACTGTACAAGCTGCTTCCAACGCTGTTAAGTGCTCCTTTTGTATACTCAACTGATGTATCATAAAAATTTTTTAATTTATTTCCAGCATTATTAAATTTCCCTTTTACATACTCAATTGATGTGCCATAAGCATTTTTCACACTACCTACGATATTTTTTAAGTCATTCGCAACATCACTACAGCGCCGCTTAACAATACCAGAAATGCGCCCACTATTGTACGCTTCTGCTACAGATGTAAATACTTCTTTGATATCCTTTGCTTGCGGAACAAAAGCATTTCCTCGTTTAAGTTCTTCTATTTCTTTTTCTTTCTCAGGTAGTTGAGTATTTTTCTCAGAAGTTTTTTGCTCTTGAGCTTGTACTCCGACCTCTTTCCTAGTAAGCTGCTGGTTTACGCTACCAATTTCTACCGTATCACCTGGCTGAGAAGCATTAATCCTTCTGGTTGCAGCCAACTCATTTTTCATTCTAAAAATCTCCCGATCTTTCTCAGAAATAGTTTTATCTTTATCTTCTATCTCTTTTGCTTGATTAGCCAGTTGAGTATTTTTTTCGGATATTTCTTTTACTTTCTCAGAAATTATTTTACCTTTAGCTTCTACTTTACTTTTTTCATCAGAAAGCTGAGCTTCCTTCTCAGAAATAGTTTTGTTCTTACTAACTGCTGCATACGAAAGTGCAATAGCTACAGCAGAAAATACAGCACCACCAATAATAAATGGAAGGCCAACACTTAATGCTGCAACTGGAGCTAAGAAACCAATATAAGGAGCTGCAGCAAACACTCCAGATGCTAATAAAGTTAAAGCAGCCAGAGTTCCAGCTATACAATAGGGTACATTGTTTTTATTCATCATCTCACGTATTATAAAATATAATACCATTATAAAAGGATTTTTAAGAAGTTGTCAAGCTATCTTTACATAAAAAAAATAATTGATAAACTTGGGAACAAGAAGATTGCTGTCAAGCTATGAACTATGCCTTTCCGTGTAATCTTTAAATGCACCTCTGTTAGAGTCAAAATATAGCTTCATACTGCCAATTGGTCCATTTCTCTGCTTTGCAATAATGAGCTCTGCAATGTTTCTAATTTTTTCCATTTTCTCTTGCCATTCCCGATGTTTATTGTTTCCTTCATTTGGCTGTTTTCTTAGTTCATAATACTCTTCTCTATAGAGAAACATTACTATATCTGCGTCTTGCTCTATGCTCCCTGAATCACGTAAATCAGAAAGTTGTGGTTTTTTATCATCCCTCTGCTCAACAGAACGAGAGAGCTGAGATAGTGCAACAATGGGAATATTTAGCTCCTTTGCAATTGCTTTCAAACCCTGCGTCACTTCCGAGATTTCTTGCACTCTATTTTCATTACTCCTTTTTGTTGTTCCTCTGATTAGCTGCAGATAATCAATGAATACCACTTCTACATTATATAATTGATATAACAAACGTATTCTGGTGCGAAGTGCGCTAATTGATAGTGCAGGGGTGTCATCTATGAGGAAAGGCAGTTCAGATAATTCTGTACTAGTATTGATAAACTCATGCAATTCAAAATCACTAATTCTCCCGGTTAATGCCTTATAATAACTAATTCCTGAATCTATAGTAATCAATCTTGCCGTTAATTGTTCTGCTGACATTTCAAGTGAGAAAAACGCTACATGGTGGTGCTTATCTGCTCTTTTTTGCAACATCTTACAAGCATTAAGTGCGATGTTTAGCGCCAATGCTGTTTTACCCATAGAAGGCCTTGCAGCTAAAATTAATAAATCAGATTTTTGTAGACCACCAAGAAGCTGATTTAGATCTTGAAGTCCGGTTGTAACGCCTAGCGCTTCTGGATTATTTTTCAGTGTGCTGATCTTCTCAACTACATCTTTAATTGAACTTGCAAGTTTTATATATGTTTTCTCACCTTGTTTTTTTACTGCCAAATTGAACAATTTTGTCATTGCTTGTTCAATTTGCGCCTGTGCAGGATTTTCAATATCGTAGTTGTAGCTATCACCAACTATTTCTTGCCCGAGCTTGATTAAACATCTCCTTAAGTAAGTATCACGGATTATTCTAGTCAAACTATAAATATCAAGTGCAATACTTGCCTTCGCTGTAAGCTTTGCTAAGTACTCTACCCCACCACACTCGGTAAATGCTTGGTCGTTTTCAAAAAACATTTTAAGGCTCAGTTCATTGGCAACTATACCGTGTTTCCTGGTTTTAGATATTTGCGTAAAAATACTTTGATGCAGTGGATCATAGAAATTTTCTGCTGTAATTGTGTCTTCAACTGCATCACAGATTCTATTATCACGAATCATTGCACCAATAAGCATCTGTTCAGCTTCTAGATTATGCGGTAATTTACATATTTCCTTGTCTACACTTCTTGAACCCAAGAGACTAGCTAATTCATTCATTTTAAGTTTTGAGAGTAACTGTTGATTATTGTAGAATATTTAGTCCTCATTTGAAAGATGTAAAGGCAAAAAAATTTGACTAATTCCGTGTTGCCTATAGCATTAAAACTTAATGCCCCTGTGGTGGAATGGTAGACACGGCAGACTCAAAATCTGTTGCTTGCAAAAGCATGCTGGTTCAAGTCCGGCCAGGGGCAGGTTAAATATTGGAAAGTGTATATATGTTACATAAATTTTTTGATCGTTTATTTTCTATTTTTTCTTCTATAAATGTTATTCAAAAGGTAAAGAAAGATGAAAATGGGATATGTTATGTAACGGGCCTCAGGCGCTATATATCAGTATTGCTTGATTTAATTATTATCGTTTTGTTCTTGCAGTTTTGCAGCCAAGCCTTAAATCAGCTCTTTATGAACTCAGAGGATAGCAAAATATTAAGTCAAATTGCTGCAAAATCCCCAATGCAAGCACCACTGTCTGCGGAAGAAAAGACAACGCAGAGTAGACTTATAAAATTACTAATCCTAAATCAAATAGTCCAGTTTATTATGCTCTTTTGTTATGTAATATATATGTGGGTAAGGTTTGCTGCTACACCTGGAAAACTATTACTTGGGCTTAGAGTTGTGGATGCACAAACTTTCGAAAAGATAACTTTAAGACAAGCAACAAAGAGATTTTTTTCCTTTATATTGTCAGTTGCACCATTATTCTTGGGCTTTTTATGGTCAAATTTCAACAAACGCTGTCAAACTTGGCACGATAAGATCGCAGGCACAGTGGTTGTCACGAGTAAAAGCCTTAGAAGGCAGAGCTAAAAACTACTTGACACCCTTCGCCAGCCCCTTTATCATGATACTGAAGGTATTCATTTATCTTCAATCTGTGCAGATTAAACGACAACAGTATTACGTATTGGCGTCTTATTTTTAATTTTTTGCACTATGTGCACGCACTGGGATGACACCTCTGGGCACTGCCGTCGTAAAGGAACCAGTGTCAGCTACTCGGATGACAAAGGAGGACAGTGTCTCAGCTACTTTCATGACACCATTTGCTGTCTTTAAAAATGAATGTTCTTACAATTGTGCGTCATGCGCTTTATTAAATATTTTACTTAAAAATCTAATTTCTTATTATACAAGAGATAAGCAATTCATTGATGATGAAAAATTACAAAAAGGGGCATAGAAAGCGCCTAAGGGAGAAAATTATTTTAGATAATGGACAATCATTACTTGATTATGAGGTTTTAGAGCACATTTTATATTCAGCATACAGTAGAATTGATGTAAAGCCGATAGCAAAGAGTTTGATAGAAAATTTTGGCAGTTTGAATAAAGTTTTTAATGCTGACCTGGAAGCGCTGCAAAATGTTGATGGTGTCAGCAATGCAGCGATATCTGCCATCTTTTGTGTAAAACAAGCCTTTGTTCGTTCTGCAAGAGAAGAAATAAAAGACCTGCCTATAATCGATAACTGGGAAAAATTGCTTGATTATTTAAGAATAAGTATAGGAAGCCTCAATAAGGAAAATTTTCGCGTCATCTATATGAATAAAAAGTATCGTCTAATAGCGGAAGACCTGCAAAATATTGGTACAGTAGATCAAACTCCTCTTTATGTCAGAGAGATCATCAAGCGCGCACTTTTGATTGGTTCAACATCCATTGTAATATCTCACAATCATCCAAGCAGAGATACACAACCTTCAAATAGCGATATATCTCTCACTAGACAACTAGCAGAAGCTTGCCAAAGTATAGGAATAGAATTAATAGATCACATTATTATTACATTCAGTAGCTATTTTAGTTTCAAGGAAAATAGGTTGTTGTGAAAGCCTTTATAGCTACAGTAACTTAGATTTACCGACAATCGTCATTCCGCTACGTGTTAGCGGGATCTATCTGCGGCGGCATGACGGTAAGTTTTATTGTGGTATGATGGTGTAGTATAATGTTGGTAAACCTCAGTTACTTTAGCTATAAACGATTAAGATGAAGTTATCATATATCTATATACTTACAAATAAAGCTAATAGCACATTATATATTGGTGTAACTGCAAATTTGATCAAGAGGATTTGGGAACACAAAAACAAAATTGTTTCAGGTTTTACATCAAGATATAATGTAAATAAACTTGTATATTTTGAAGAGTTTGAAGATATAAGTTTAGCTATTGCAAGAGAAAGGCGCCTGAAAGAATGGCCAAGGCAGTGGAAAATTAATTTGATCAATCAAAAGAATCCTAGCTGGGTTGACTTATATTACTTAGCTTTAAGATAGCTATGCTGAGATCCCGCTAACA
>NZ_JBIXJM010000238.1:5281-10358 GCF_044752445.1 Wolbachia endosymbiont of Drosophila barbarae
TAGCTATGCTGAGATCCCGCTAACACGTAGCGGGATGACGAGAAAGGAGTGGCGGTATGACGGTTCGCGGTGGTATGACGTAGTAGCTATTTCTTGCAATCAAGTTTCGTTAAAAGTCAGATTGAATGGTTAAATCTTCCACCCAAATAACCACGCACTCTACTTGCTTGTTTGGATATATTTCTTGTACTAAGGTTTTATAGATTAACATCTGTTTTTTTATTTCATTTAATAAGGAAACAGAAACGTTACGGTGTGATTTGTAGTCAATTATGATTGCTTTATCTTGCGTTATGCATAGCCTATCTAGTCGTACTAATACTGACTTGCCATCAATTGTTCCACTCAGTGTAATCTCTGATTTGCCTTCCAAGTCAAACAAATAGCCATATTTTTCATTAAAGGCTAATATTTTACTGTAAATTTCATCCTTATCTTCACTGATGTTATCAAGGTATTTTCTGACCCAGTTTTTTCTCCTTTCTTTTTCTATCTTGGGCATATACTGCAATATGCTGTGAATTATTAGGCCTCTTGTATAACCATCTGTCATCCAAGTAGCTGACACTGGGATCCATTCTGCTCCTTCTTTTTCACTGGATTCCAGCGTCACGCGCTGGGATGACACCGAAGAGTAGGCTAAAGCTGGTGGAAGGGAAATGACCGGAACGTCAAAGTAATCACGTTTTTTATAAATGTAAGGGTAGTTTGCGTTCACACATAGCACTTCAACTTTTTCTTTAAATATTGGCTGTAAACTCCTTTGTTTCTTTTCATATGGCTCTCCGTACTTAGTGATTAGATCATACCAAGAGCCCTTTTGCACTGGCTCTTTACTTAAGATGTATAACTCATCTTCAGCACGTGTGAGTGCTACGTATAATAAACGCAAATATTCATTATAATCCTCTAGTTTTTTCTCTCTTTTTACTTGATCACAATAAGCGTTGTTGTTTTTTCCACACCAAAATGGTGCTTCCGTTCCATCAAAGATAATGCTTTCACTGTTTCTTGGCACTGTGTTTGTATCAACCAAAAATACTATTGGAGCTTGCAGACCTTTTGATTTGTGAATTGTCATTATTCGCACAGCATTGCGTTCTGATTGCATATCATTCTTAATCTCTGGGTTATTCTCCTTGATCCATTGAACAAATGCTTGAAGAGATGGGTTCTCAAATTGCAACACAAGGTTCATAAATTCGTCTAGAACCTCGAAGCACTCAAGACCTAGCCTTGCAGCAAATTTCTTCTTACCTGTGCGCAGTATATGCGTGAATAATGCGAGAGGGGATTCTGTGCGAGATAAGTTAATGAGATAGTTTAATTCACTATAGATAACCACAGAATAATCCTGAATTCTTTCCCATAGTGAATGCTCTTTACGGTCGTATGCAATGTTAAATAAATCATCCTCGGTGAAATTAAATAGCGGTGATTTTAAAGCATTTGCAAGAGCTAAATCATTTGCCTGGAGGAGTAAAAATTCGGCCAAAGCTATTAAGTCCTGCACGGCTATATAGTCCATAATTCTAAGATAATCTCGGCCTACAACTGGCACGTTTGCTTTTTTAAGTTCGCTTATTATGTAATCAACTAACACGTTTCGTTGTCGTACCAGAACCATAATGTCTCTTGGTTCTATATGGCGATCTTTAGCGACTAAAATTCGCCCTTCATTTAACCAATTGTGAATTCTGTTGGCTATTGTTTGAGCAAGTAATCGGTCTGCTATTATATAATTTTCCCTGCATGTCAGAGGAATTTGTAAAGCTTGCTGTTCTTTCTCTTTGCGCCTTGGTAACGCTGGCCAAATTTCAATATATCCTTGGTCATTTTCTCTATGTGGAACATGTTTTATTTCATTATCATTAAAAGATATTTCTGCGCGGAAGTTATTAAATATTCTATCTACAAGCATCAAAACTTCTGGAGTTGAACGAAATGACTTTTCAAGTTGGCATGATATCCAATCTCTACCACCAGTTTTCGTATGAAAGTATTGTTGCATATAGTTGAATAGATGGGGATTTGCTCCTTGAAATCTGTATATGGATTGTTTTACGTCACCAACAACAAATAAGGTTCGCTTTTCATCATTACCGGCAAAAAATTCATCGCAGAGATTTGTTATAATTTTCCACTGACTGATGCTATTGTCTTGTGCCTCGTCAACAAGGATGTGATCTATTTTTTGATCTAAGTTAAACAATACCCAATCTTTATGATCTGAGTTGCTGAGAAGATTTGTTGCTAAGTCAATTATATCATTGTAATCAAGCAGTGCATTTTTTGATTTTTCGCTACTGTATAGATCAACATATACTTTAAATATACCAAGTAAGCTACTGGTTCTCTTGAATATTTGATAAGAGTTCATGTCTCTTATATGGGTAAATACTACATTCTGAACGCTCTCTATTATTTGCTCTGCATCTTTGAATTTCTCCAAAATACTTTTTGTTGCAATGGATGATATGCTCTTTTTTTCGTGCGATTCTGATTTTAGAAATACCTTGGCTAGGTTTTCTATTTTGGTGTCATTCCACTTTATTCCGGTATCATCCGAGTAGCTGACACTGGTTCTTTTTTTCTGGATCCCAGCTGGGATGACAGTAGAATAAAGTATTTCACTATAACTCTGATCTCTTTTACTGCCTTCACTTAATATCTCGGCTAGTCTTTCCACGTGCTCGATTGTTTCACTCTGTAAGTCATGAATTTCATCTGGGGTGCTCAATTTATCTTTGATATATTTCGAATCATTTGCTGATATCGATCTTTTTATACATAAAGTATAAAGCAAATCGCGTAGTTTATTTTCATCAATTTCAGTTGCAATAAGGTTGATATCATCCTGCACAGTTTCGTTATGAAGCACTTTATTGAATATGATGGAATGTAATTCTTTACATTCACTCAGCGTGCAATTTGGAGCAATGCCAGCTTCTATAGGAAAGCTGGAGATTAATTTGTAACAGAAAGCGTGTATGGTTTGTATAGTTAGACCAAGATTTTCCAGTTCAGAGAAAAGCCTTCTTGCTTTGGTTAAATAATCTTTATTTTTTCTGGATCCCAGTGTCACGCACTGGGATGACAAGTAGGGATGCTGGGATGACATCGAAGGGTGGGCTACTGGATTTTCACTTAAATCGTGGTTATGTGGTGCTATCACCTCAGCATCATTCTCCGTTATTTCTGCGCCATCCCCTGTCATCCCAGTGCGTGACACTGGGATCCAGGTTTCTTTTTTTCTGATTTGCAATAGGTCTAGTTGTTCCAGATCCATTATTAATTCACTCTCTGAACATATTGCCCACTTACTGAGTATGCTGTGAATGCGATTCTCCATTTCGTTTGCTGCAGCATTGGTGAATGTTAAGCAAAGAATATTTCTTTTGTTTTCTAATAAAAGTCTCAATACTCTGTCTATTAAGATTTTTGTTTTGCCTGTACCAGCGGACGCATTTACCCACACAGAGAAATTAGGATTTATGGCATTTGATCTCATCAGAAGTGCGAGAACCTTATAAAAGTTGACTAGAATAGCATTATACATATAATGTAAAAATAGTGTTAGTGAAGATATATAATGAAAAGTTTTTGTGTAAAGGCGCCTGCAAAAATCAATCTTTTTTTGCATGTTGTAGACAAAAAAGAAACAGGGTATCACTTGATTGAAGGTTTATTTGTCTTTGCTAATCTCTCTAATTTTTTGGAAATAAAAGTAGGTGAGAAGGATTCTAGATACGATAACTCTACAGTTGAATTTATAAACTCCGAGTCTAAAATAAATAACCAATATAACACTGTAATGAAAGCGGTTAATCTGCTGCTTAGGCATGCTCCTGTACGCACTAAAGTCACTGTAAAGGTTGTAAAAAACATACCAATTGCTGCAGGACTTGGTAGCGGATCCTCAGATGCTGGAGCTGTGGTACGTACGCTAGGGAAGCTGTGGGAGATTGATAGGACGATTTTAAATGAAATAGCCTTAAACGTTGGTGCTGATGTTCCCGCAAGCGTAGATAGCAAGCCAGTTTTTGTTAGAGGTATTGGCGAAGAATTATGCCACATTAAAAAATTCTCTTTACCTACAAATGTGGTGCTTGTGAAACCGAAAAAAAGGTTTTTGAGTACACCAGAGGTATTTTCCAAACATGAAGGAAAATTTTCTGAGCCAATTAAATGGAGCGATGACGCTGAAAAGGATTTGTTGAAGCTTCTTAAAGAGACGAGAAACGATCTTCAAGAAATAGCAATAAGCTTTGTACCTGAAATTAAGGATGTGATATCAACACTTGAGTCACAAGAAGGCTCTATACTTTCTCGCATGTCAGGCAGTGGTGTATCATGTTTTGGAATATTCGATAGTGAGGAAAATGCAAAAGCTGCTGCAGTTAATATCGGAAAAAAGCAACCAGAATGGTGGGTATGTGACACTCAATTAATAGTTTGACTTATGCCCTTAATTTCCGAGAATAAAAATCTTATAAATGGTTACAGGGAAGGAAAATTTTTGGTAAACAATCAAGAATATTATGGCTCAATTATAATTTTTCCTGAAAAGGTGATAAAATTGAAAGAAAGTGATATAAACAGCAAGGAGTATTTTGAATCTTTTTTAACAGAGGAAATAGAAATTTTGTTAATAGGTACTGGTAAAACACGCAATATACCAAGTTCTTCAGTGAAGTCCTATCTTATGGAACAAAAAGGTTTAAATTTTGAATTTATGACAACAGGTTCTGCATGCAGAACCCATAACGTTTTAATATCCGAAGATAGATTTGTTGTCAGTTATCTAATAGCCATATAGCATGTTTGAAATGTTTACCCAGGACTTTTTCATCAATAGTCTAGTTGCAGTAGTTGTAATTAGCCTAGTAACAGGCGCTTTAGGATCGTTTATGATATGGCAAAGGTTATCTTATCTTGGTGATAGTTTGTCCCATTCTTCGTTGCTTGGTGTTGCACTTGCTTTAATCTTTAAGATTAGCCCATCGCTTAGCATAATGCTCATTGCAATTACATTTGCTATACTACTTTCTCTTAATTTTAACAGATTATATTCTGC
>NZ_JBIXJM010000239.1:0-2190 GCF_044752445.1 Wolbachia endosymbiont of Drosophila barbarae
TATTGGTTTACAATAAAGAGTCAGTAGACCCTAAGGACTTAAGCACTTATGAAGATTTAGCAAATGAAAAATGGAAAGGAAAAATATTAGTGCGTTCTTCTACAAGTCCATATAACAGATCGTTAATTGCTTTTATGATTGCAAATAATGGTTTTGAAAAGACGAAAGAATGGGTAAGCGGAATTGTGAGCAATATGGCAAGAAAACCAAGTGGTGGTGATACTGATCAAATTTACGCCGTAGCAGCGGGTGAGGGAGATGTTGCAATAGTAAACAGCTACTACTTTGCGAGAATTCTTTCATCAGAAAATAAAAAGAATGTTGCAGACAAGCTAGGGGCTTTTTTTCCTAATCGCAACGATCACGGTGTAATGGTAAACATCAGTGGTGCAGCAGTAACAAAAAACGCAAAAAACAGGGAAAATGCTATAGTCTTATTGGAATTTTTAGTAAGCAAGCAGGCTCAAGAGTTATACGCTAAAAAAAACCAAGAATATCCTATTATTGAAGGCGTTGAAACTTTCGATATACTAAAATCTTGGGGAAATTATTCACAAAGTGATTTGCCTCTAAGTGAACTTGAGAAGCATCTTTTTGAGGCTGTTATGATAGCGGATGAGTGTAAGTGGAAGTAATCCCCAGCGCCACTAAACATTGGGATGAAAGATTTATGCTAATATACCTTACTCTTGACTCGCTGAACTTTTTCTTCCTTCTAACTTAATTTTGACTTTACTATCTTTTTCCGTTCTTTCACCAAAACAATTGCTGCACAAGAAGTCTATTGAAAAAAGGTAATAAGAAAGTAGAATAGGTTCAAGTAGTTGAAAAGGAAACTATGAACAAGAGAAGGAATTTGTTAAACATCTCAGACCTTACAGTCGATGATGTAGAAAATATAACTAAGTTGGCCAACCAGTACCTTAAAAAAGAAGTTGCAAATAGTCATATCTTGGAAAATAAGACAGTAATAAATTTATTCTTTGAAGATTCAACGCGTACACTTGCGTCTTTTGAAATAGCAGCAAAAAGCCTTGGAGCAAATGTTGTAACTTTGCCAATAAGATCTTCTTCTATTAACAAGGGAGAAGATCTAAAAGACATGATCAAAACATTAAATGCAATGAATCCTGATTACATAATAATCAGGCATAAAAGTAGTGGTATCATTAATACACTGGCAAAGTATGTTAACTGCTCGCTAATCAATGCAGGGGATGGAAGTAGTGAACATCCAACTCAAGCTCTTGCAGACTATCTTGTAATCAGCAATCACAAAAAGCAAATAAAGGACCTCAAAGTTGTGATATGTGGAGATATTCTGCACAGTAGAGTTGCAAGATCAAATATAAGATTGCTAAAAATGTTTGGAGCAGAGATAAACTTGGTCGCACCACCAACTTTGATTTGTAAGCATTTTCCTGAAGTAGATTCAGTCCATTATTCATTAATTGAAAGTGTAAAGGATACTGACGTAATTATGCTTTTGAGATTGCAGAAAGAGCGCATGAATAATAGTTCTTCAGAGAAAGAATATTTTTATTTGTATGGACTTGATTCACAAAAGCTATCATACGCAAAACCAGATGCGATTGTTATGCACCCAGGGCCAATAAACAGAGGGATTGAGATTAGCAGCGATGTAGCAGATTGTGTTATTTTACAGCAAGTAGAATTTGGATTGGCAATACGTAAGGCAGTGTTGCACTATTATAGGCCTTGCTAATATTAAAAGATGCTACACAACTAATGCAAAAAGGGGGGGCATGAAATGACAAGGCTTGTAAATGGTTTGAGAATGGCCATTAAGATGTTAAGGCCGAGGATATGGTGTGGAAGTTTTTACGAAAGCCTGAAGTCAATCAACAACCTTGCAGAACGGCAAATTAGACGGCTATCGTAAAAACAGCTTTTTCACCTGGTCGGAACATGGAGAAAGATTTGTGGAAAGAATGTTGTCGATATTTTTGACATCACGTCTCAATGGCCAAAATCCCTTCCAAAAGTTACGACTGCTTAGTTCTTTATTCATTCTCACAATCCGTGAACGGTTACAACCTGGATTCCAGTGGGCTTTGTTGCATCGCTAGCTATGATGGATTAAAGATAAAAAAGATAGCGAATATCAGTAGCTTATTATTCTGGTATTTATAACAAGAACGGTCAATGAATACCTAAATTTGAGTAAAA
>NZ_JBIXJM010000239.1:2240-9024 GCF_044752445.1 Wolbachia endosymbiont of Drosophila barbarae
GATTTTCAATAGGTTGCTTATAATCCTAACTATAGTTAGCCTTTCATAAGTAGCGATGCAACAAAGCCATTCCAGTGTCAGCTACTTTCATAACACCATATTACCTTAACAAAAGCAAATGTTCGTACAGATGTGCATCAGCTACTTTCATCTGCCACCTGCAAATTGCAATGTTCGTACAGTTACGTGTCAGCTACTTGGATGACACCGTTGAAAGAAATGAACCGCCTTTTCAAAATTGTTTTGAATAGAGGAATAACATTCACAAGTAAAATTTCATATTACCATTTTTTAATTTATGTATTATAATAAGCTTAATCTATAAGAAAAACAAAGTTGGAAAAGTTGGAAGAACTAAGCAAAAACTGGGTGATAAGAACGGGAAGATTTTTATCTTCATTGTTTTTTTTACTGTTGATTGCGCTGTCAATACGTAGTTTTTTATTCGAGCCATTTCATATACCTTCTGGTTCAATGAAAAGCACCCTACTTGAAGGGGATTACATTTTTACTAGTAAATATTCATACGGTTACAGTAAACACTCATTTCCATTTTCTCCAAACATTTTTAGCGGCAGGATTTTTTATACCGCTCCAAAGCGTGGCGACATAGTAGTTTTCAAACCCACAAGAAATGACAGCATCAGGTTTGTTAAGCGAGTAATAGGAACACCAGGTGACAAAGTGCAAATGATAGAGGGAGAATTATACCTAAATGATCAGAAAGTAGAGCGAAGGCAAATTGAAAGTTTTTTTGATTATGAGTCAAATCGTAACATACCAAGATATATAGAAACGCTTTTAAGTGGCAAGGAACATGAGATTTTGGTAGATGACATTTCTAATAAGCTATCATATAACACTCCGGTTTATTATGTACCTAACGATCAATTTTTCGTTATGGGAGACAATAGAAATAATTCTTTAGATAGCAGGTTTCCTGAAGTTGGTTTTGTACCAATGGAAAATATCATTGGGCGTGTAAGCATAGTTGGTTTATCATTTAAATTAGAAAAGGTCGATTGGTTACCATTTAATTTCAGGTTACCTGTTGCTTTGAGATTAAATAGGGTATTGCACAAGGTTGTGTAAGCTTTTTCTACCTATTTGTTAATTCACACAACTCTAAAGAAGAATTTTCTAACTCGGCGATAGTGTTGTTAATTTCATTCAAGTCATTGCCTTGTAAAGCTTTTTTTGCATTTTGTAATAGGTTTTTCAACTTTTGATCAGTGGAAAAGTTATTATTGTTTTCAACCAAGTGTATGAGTTTATTTCCATTAATTTTAGCGCCTGCAAGGGAACGAGCCTTCATATCTTCATCAAAGCTGTTTATTGACTGGTTAACCATATTTTGAATATCGGCTTCACTTAAGCCAAAACTTGAATTTACTTCAACTGTCTGCTCGATTCTGGTGGTTTTTTCTCTTGCAGTAACAGTCAATATTCCGTCAACGTTAACTGTAAATTCTATTTCAACTCTTGCAGAACCTGCAGGCAGTAGCGGTATACCTTTCAGTTCAAACTGCGCTAGAGATTTGTTATCCTCTATCATTTCACGTTCTCCCTGACAAACGTGAATTTTCATTGCTGTTTGCCCATCAACATAAGTTGTAAACTCTTTTATCTCTGAAACTGGTAGTGGCGTATTTCTTGGTATGATTTTTTCAACTATACCTCCCATAGTTTCTATGCCAAGTGATAAAGGTAGAACATCCAGGAGAATATTCCTATCTTTTGAGCTCGAAGTTAAATCATGAGCCTGCAGAGCTGCCCCAATGGCAACTGCTTTATCTGGATCCACGTCATTTAGTACTTTATTTCCAAAGAGTTTGACTAGTGAATTTTGAACCAATGGTGTTCTAGTTGCACCACCAACTAAAATTACTCCTTTTATATCATCAATTTTAAGATCTATATCGCTTATAGTACGAGTGACTATATTGATAGTCTTATTGACCAAAGAACTGATTGCCTGCTCGAATTCTTCTCTAGTAATTTCGCATTTAAATAATTCGCCGTTAATGTTGAATTTAAAAGTGCCTACAGTATTTTTGCTCAGATATTCCTTCACAGTACGTAATTCAACGAATGATAATAGCCCTGTCATGTAAGTAGCTGACACTGGAATCCAGTTCTTATTATATAACTTTCTGGTGTGTTCATTTGTAATCAAACTTTCTGGATCCCAGTGTCGGAGCACTGGGATGACACTAGAGCATTCTTTGTTTAAACCTACTTTTTCTCTATACTTATTGAGCACAATTAAGCTTAGCAAATGATCAAAATCATCACCGCCGAGTTTGGTGTCACCACCAACCGCAAGGACTTGAAACACTCCTTGGTGCAATTTCAATATCGAAATATCGAACGTTCCGCCACCAAGGTCATACACTGCATATATTCCACTGCTATTGTTCTTTTCAATGGAGTAAGAAAGCGCTGCAGCGGTTGGCTCGTTAACGAGGCGAAGAACTTCTATTCCAGCTAATTTTGCCGCATATTTAGTTGCGTTACGTGCTGAATCGTCAAAGTAAGCTGGCACAGTAATCACTGCTTTTTTTACTTCCAGTCTCTTAGACTTTTTTACCCTCTCACATAAAGCTTTTAATATCTCAGCAGAAATCTCAATAGGAGTAAGATACTTTTCCTCTGCGCATTTTATTCTAATAACTTTTTCGCTTTCATGATCTATTTCAAAATTGACGCCTTCTTTATTTAATTCTTCAACACTTTTACCCATTAAACGCTTTATTGAGTAGATTGCATTTTGACCGACATCGTAGCCAGTTTTCAATGTATTATTTTCATATGAAAGAGCAGAAGGCAGCAGTTCTCTTCCTTGTTTATCTTTAAATATCTCCACGTTGCCAGCTTTATTCACCATAGCAATCAAAGAATTGGTGGTGCCAAGGTCTATACCAAAAACTACTTCACTTGAATTTGGTTCAGAAATTTGAATTGGTTGCATTCTTTTTCACCTCCTCAAATGACTTATATAAATATTTCAATCTTAAGACTTGTGTAGCAGCTCCATCAAAATTCTTTACAGCAAAAGTGTTAATTAGGTTTTTAACGCAATCTTTTATTTTTTCATCAATTATCCTGCTTGCAAATTGTAGATCATCGCAGTCTAGTAAGTACTCTCTTATTTCCATTGATTCATTTAATATTTCAGAATTTGGATGATCCTTTGGGCTTCCCACACCAAAAAGATTCAACAAATGCTCAGCACGTTCTAGTGGTGACTTTAGCACTTGATAAGCTTTGTTGATATTTTCCATGTTTTTGGACTGTCTTTCATTTATATCAGTCTTGCTTAGCTCAATATATTTTTTCTCTAACTCATCAAAGCTGATATTGAAAGCTGGTTCAATTTCAAACAATGCAAAATAGTTGCTAGACATGAAAACTCTCTCCACAACCACATTTTCCTTTCTCATTAGGATTTTTGAAAACAAAACCCGATGAAAATTTTTCTTCTACATAATCCATTTCAGAGCCAAGAATAAACATGACGGATTTTGGGTCGATCAACACTTTAACTTTTTGGCCATCACTACAGTTTTCTTCAATTACCGACTCTAAAGGACGAGTATCATATGCATATTCAATATCATATTTTAAACCAGAACATCCTTTTTGCTTAATTAGCACTCTTATTCCTATTGCTTCTTCCGGTTTCTCAAGGTTAGTATGCTTCTTTTGGTCCAATAAATACCTTATCCTTTCTACTGCTTCCGCAGTTATAGTGATAAGTTTTTTATTCTTTTTTACAGTTTCACCTCCGCCTACTTCTTGATATTCACTCATGCTTCTTAATTCTTTTGCTTACTTTGATAATCATGAATAGCAGCCTTTATAGCATCTTCAGCAAGTACCGAACAGTGTATCTTCACTGGAGGTAAAGACAACTCTTCCACTATTTGAGTATTCTTTATCTGTGTAACGTCACTGATGGTTCTTCCCTTTATCATCTCTGTTAACAAGGAACTTGAAGCAATGGCAGAACCGCAGCCAAAAGTTTTAAATTTTGAATCTTCAATAACACCTTTGTCATTGACCTTTATCTGCAATTTCATTACATCACCGCACGATGGTGCACCAACTAGACCAGTGCCAACACTTGGATCATTTTTATCCAGAGAGCCAACATTCCTTGGATTTTCGTAATGATCTAAAATTTTCTCATTATAACTCATAAAATTACCTGTGAACCGCTATTCTACATTATAACATATTTAGGTTAAAAACTAAAGTAAAATACACTAGCAAACGGTATATTTTACTCACAGAATAACACAAAAGTGAGTGTATTTAACTTTACAAATACACTCAGTGCATGTCATTCTTTATATTGTAATTTTAAAAGGAGCATTCCCTTGAGTTTATTTGGTAATCTTTATAAAGGCCTGTTAAAAACTTCTTCTCGCTTTAGCGACGGAGTGAAAAGTATTTTCTCTGGCAAAAAAAAATTAGACCAGTCGCTTTTAGACGAGCTAGAAGAATTGCTAATTAGCATGGACATTGGTCATAAAACTTCTAAGTTGATTATCGATAGGCTCACAAGCATCAAGTTTGACAAGGAAGTTGAACATAATATTATCTCGCAGCAGTTAATGAACGAAATAGAAGCTATATTGAGCCCAGTTGTACAGCCGTTAATTTTAAATAAAAAACCACATATAATAATGGTATGCGGAGTAAACGGTAACGGTAAAACCACAACTATAGGTAAGCTTGCATATAAATATAAGGAAATGGGAAAATCCGTTATGCTTGTTGCATGCGATACATTTAGAGCGGCTGCTAGTGAGCAATTAAACATTTGGGCAGAACGTTCTGATTGCTTAATTGTTACTGGAGAGTACGGTAGCGACTCTGCAAGTGTGGCATACAGAGCTGTAAGTCAAGCTATAAAAGACAACGTTGATGTTGTTCTAATTGACACAGCAGGAAGGCTGCAAAATAATGTGAACCTTATGGAGGAGTTATCAAAAATATATAGAACGATAAAGAAATTGGATGACACTGCCCCTCATGATGTTATTTTAGTTCTTGATGCAACTACCGGCCAAAATGCTTATAGCCAATTAGAAGCATTTAGCAAAATGGTTAATGTTACCGGGCTAATCGTAACAAAGCTAGATGGCACTGCTAAGGGTGGAGTGGTAATTGGACTTGCAGAAGCTTATAAGATAAAGTTACATGCTATAGGAATTGGCGAAAATATAGAGGACTTAAGGGAGTTTACTAGCAAAGAATTTGCTGAAGCGTTATTTAATTGTAATTAAAAATTTCTCTTAATTCCCTTACGTGACCAAGCTTAATTATCTCAATATCGTGAGAAGAGTAATTACCATTTTTAGGCATAATTGCTTTTTTGAATCCTAACTTTTGTGCTTCTTTTAGTCTGAGATCAGCATGCGAGACATTCCTAATTTCTCCTGAAAGTGCAACTTCACCGCAGATTATTGAAGAAGTTGGCAGCGGTAAATTTACTACACTTGAAATAAGGGAAGCAGCAACAGCAAGATCAGCCGATGGTTCCTGTATTTTGAGTCCCCCTGCAATGTTTAGGTATACCTCTTTATCATGCAAAAACATTTTGCAACGAGCATTTAGCACTGCGATGATCATAGCCAATCTATTAATATCCCACCCAACTACTGCCCTTCTTGGGGTTGCCATATTAGTTCCTGCTATTAATGCTTGCACTTCCATTAAAATTGGTCTTGAACCTTCAATTCCTGCAAATACGGCGCTGCCAACTACTTCTCTGTCATGGGCCATCAGAAACAATGATGATGGGTTATCAACAGGCACAAGTCCTGCTTCAGACATCTCAAAAACACCAATTTCATTTGCAGGGCCAAATCTATTCTTAATAGTACGCAAAATGCGGTATTGATTGCTATTTTCACCTTCAAAATATAATACCGTATCCACCATATGCTCCAAAGTTTTAGGTCCAGCTATTTGTCCATCCTTAGTTATATGGCCAACTATTAAGAGGGAAATACCATATTGTTTCGCAAGAATGGTTAATTCATGTGCGCAAGTGCGGACCTGAGTTACAGTTCCTGGTGCTGATGTAATTCTGCTATCATACATTGTTTGTATAGAGTCAATTACTAAGAATTTAATACTTTTATTTTCCTTTATTGTTGCTACTACATCAGTTAAAGACACTGTAGATAAAAGCTTAATTTTAGGTTCATTTATCTTAAGACGCTTTGCTCTGAGACTCACTTGCTCTAAAGATTCCTCGCCAGATACATAAAGACATTCAAAAGAGGAAAGTTGCACAACATTAGCTGCAATTCTAAGCAAAAGGGTGGATTTCCCAATTCCAGGTTCGCCACCAATTAAAATGCTAGCACCTTGAACGATACCCCCACCAAAAACTCTATCTAATTCTTCTATTCCTGTTAAAAAACGACTTGGAGTGATAATTTCGCTACCCGATAACGTCTTTATTAAAATTGGTGCAGATATACTTCTTTTGCTCGTTTTTACTGCTATTTCCTCAACAACTGTATCCCAATTGTCACATGCAATACACTTCCCTACCCACCTGCCAGTGCTATGACCACAGGATTGACATACATATACAGTTTTCATCAAAGCCAAAATTATTTTGTTGTAATTGTAATAAAAATTAGCTGAATATGCGAAGTAAATCTATAGCTAACCCAAGAAAGGGTTCCCTATGTCATACCGCGATTCATTCGCGGTATCTCAAAGCATAGATCCCGCTAACACGTAGCGGGATGACGAGGTC
>NZ_JBIXJM010000240.1:0-5259 GCF_044752445.1 Wolbachia endosymbiont of Drosophila barbarae
TTATCAATAAAAAATTCATCTTCTGTGCTTTTATCAATAGCGATGTTAGTAAATTCAATTTTTGAATCCGCATTTAAGTCAAAAAAAAATTCCCTTATTGTTTTTAATAGATTTTTTGCACTACTTTCTGTCATCTTGAAATTCTTCCCTGTCATCCCAGTATCTTTTTTTCCTGTCATCCCAGCACTCGTCCTTGTCATCCAAGTAGCTTGACTACTTGTTTCTTTTTTTCTAGATTCCAGCGTCACGCGCTGGAATGACACCGAAGGAAGGCGGTTACTACTTAAATAATGATTATCCAAAAGGTCTAATGAGTTTTGCGGATTAACATTAGTTTCTTCTCTCTTGATACATACATGCACATTATCAGCTGAAACCTGAGAGAGATTTGTGCTAGCTTTAAATAAGGAACTTAACTTAAAATGTACAAAAAGCTCAGGAACTTTTATAGTAAAATTAGGGTTTGCTATTGCCAAATCCGTAATGACTAAATACGGATCTTTGCCATCTTTCTGCCAAACAACTGAGGTATTCTCCATATTAACGCTTGAGCCAACAAATATTTTTGATATTTTATGTTTAACATAAAAATCAATATAATTAATATTGATTTCTAAAGGCTTAAAAAAAATAAAGAAGCACAATATGAATAATAAAGCTACGGAAAATAATATAGTAATTTTTTTAAGCATCGATTATTGCTTTTCTTGCTAAACTATCAGCCTCCTCATTATATTTATCGCCACTGTGTGCTTTAACCCACTTCCAATCAATTTCGTGTTGTGAAGCAACGTTGTCTAGCTCTTTCCACAATTCCATATTTTTTACTGATTTTTTATTACTTGTTTTCCAGCCATTCATTTTCCACTTATTTATCCATTCTGTTATGCCATGCTTAACATAAAGACTATCCGTATATAAATTAATATTACAAGAAAATTTCAATACTTTCAGCCCATTGATCACCGCTGTTAACTCCATTTTATTGTTTGTGGTATTTTCTTCTCTACCATAAATGTCTTTTCTGTAATCTTGAAATAATATGATAGCTGCCCATCCTCCCGCTCCAGGATTACCAGAACACGCCCCATCCGTATATATTGTCACTTCTTTTTTACTCATCTTTGTTTATATCGGTTAACAAAGTATATAGTTGCTTTTATGAAAGCACAATTTCTAAAGGTAGTTTAAGCTGCACCTTTAAATTTTATTATAGAAACAAAAAAAAGTGTGACAACGAGCATTACCAAAAGGAAAAGTAAAAAATAGTTTTTATGCTTCTGCCGTTCTTTCATAACTAAAATAAATCAATAGAACAAAAAATAATACTGGCGAATAGGGAAAATAGATAAGAAATTGAATAAGAAAACATTTTTTTCTGTGAGCTGTGATTCTTGAACTTCATAACAGATACAGCGTACCAAATAAAAACGCAACCTTCAAAGGTTGCCATGCTTAGATAAAGTAAAGCCTTTTTCAAAAATAGAGCCGGAAGCAAGCTAGTTAGCACCAGCAAAACACTATAAATTAATATATATTTTCTTGTTTTTTCCGGACCATAAACAATATTGAACATTGGAATTGATGCCTTTGCATAGTCTTCAGACTTATTTAAAGATAGGGCCCAAAAGTGTGGTGGAGTCCACATAAAAATTACTAAAAATAAAATGAAACTTTCCCAACTTACAGAATTAGTCACAACTGCCCAGCCAATCATTGGAGGGAAAGCACCTGCTGCACCACCGATAACGATATTCTGCGGAGTACGCCTTTTTAGCCAAATTGTATATATGAAAACGTAAAATAATATGCTAACAGCAAGCAAAGCAGCAGAAATATAGTTTACTGCTATTGCCATGATAAATACTGACAATATTCCAAGAGTTATACCAAATTCAAGCGCACTTTCTGCAGAAACTCTACCTGAGGGTATAGGGCGGTTTTTTGTCCTTTCCATGAGCAGATCTATGTCTCTGTCATACCACATATTTATAGCACCTGCAGATCCTGAGCCAAGAGCAACACATATAAGAGATATTAGTGCTAGAAAAGGGTGCATACTACCTGGTGCAGTAACCATACCAGCAACTGCAGTAAATACCACAAGATACATTATCCTTGGCTTCAGCAAACGCCAAAAATCCAGTATTGTTGATTCAACATTTAGCAAAACACTTGTGTACATTCTATTTTACCACTGGTGGTTTTTCGAAAGTATGAAAAGGCGGTGGTGAAGATACCGTCCATTCCAAGGTGTCACCTCCCCAAGGATTATCTCCAGCTTTCTTGCCCCATTTAAAAAGATGTATAACTATAAACACAAAAAACATAACTGAAACAAAGGACATATACGAACCAATTGAGGATATATAATTCCAAGGGATAAACGCATCAGGATAATCAGGTATACGCCTTGGCATACCAGCTAATCCTAAGAAATGTTGAGGTAAAAAAGTGATATTGGTGCTAATAAAAGTAAGCCAAAAGTGGATTTGACCTAAGCGCTCATTATATTGTTTACCCGACATTTTACCAATCCAATAATAAAAGCCAGCAAAAGCTCCAAATAATGCAGCAAGTGACATGACATAATGGAAGTGAGCAACAACATAATAGGTGTCGTGCAAGAGCTTATCTATTCCACCATGAGAAAGAATTATTCCCGTTATGCCACCGCCAACAAACATGAAAATAAAACCTAGTGCAAATAGCATAGGGGTCTTAAACTCAATTGCTCCACCCCACATAGTTGCAATCCAGCTAAAGACTTTTACACCAGTTATAACACCGATAAAAATTGTGGTAGTGCTAAAAAATGCAGCAGCGTCAGCACTAAGCCCAACAGTGAACATATGGTGAGCCCAAACCATAAAGCCAAATACTGCTATACCTATCATTGCATAAACCATCCCTATGTAACCAAATACAGGTCTGTGAGAAAAAGTTGATACAACCTGACTTATGATGCCAAATGCAGGAAAAATAATTACGTAAACTTCTGGATGACCAAAAAACCAAAATAAATGTTGAAATAACACAGGATCACCACCACCGGCAGGATCAAAAAAGGAAGTACCAACATTGCGATCAGTAAGAAGCATAGTTATAGCACCGGCAAGTACTGGTAAGGCAACAATCAACATAAATGCTGTTAGCAAGACAGACCAAACAAACAGTGGCATCTTAGTTAATGACATTCCTTTTGCGCGCATGTTAAATATAGTAACTATAAAGTTGATCGCCCCAACAATTGACGACATACCAGCAACGTGGAGTGCAAGTATAGCAAGGTCAACTCCTGCACTTGGATGGGACATTACCTGTGATAAAGGTGGATATAAAGTCCAACCCGTACCTGCACCTTCGCCAGCAAATGCTGAAAGAATGAGCAAAATAAAAGATGACACTAACAACCAAAAACTTAAATTATTCATACGAGGAAATGCCATATCTGGTGCGCCAATCATGAGAGGTACAAACCAGTTACCAAATCCTCCCATGAGGGCTGGCATTATCATAAAAAACACCATTATCAACGCATGCCCTGTAACCATTACGTTATATAATTGATAATTATTGTTAAGTATATTAATGTGCATTAGCTGAGTGCGAATAATCACCGATAATAATCCACCAATAATTCCAGCTAATATGGAAAAAATAATGTACAGTGTCCCTATGTCTTTATGATTAGTGGAAAACAACCAACGCTTTATGCCCTTTGGTACGTCACTCATATCTATACTCCAAATTTAACTCACTAATTTTCTATTTTCAATCCACTTATTAAAATCTTCTTTGCTTACTGCTTCAACAACAATTGGCATAAATCCATGGCCTTGACCACACAATTCGTAGCACTGCCCATAATAAACACCAGGCTTTTTGATATTAAACCACGCCTCATTCAGCCTACCTGGTATCGCATCAATTTTTACACCAAAAGCCGGTACTCCCCAACTGTGTATCACATCTCCTGCTGTAACTTGTAAACGAACGTTAGTATTAACGGGTAAAATGATGTTATTATCAACAGAGAATAGCTTTAAATCTCCTTCGATAAAGTCTTCTTTTCCCTTAATATAACTATCAAATGACACACCTTGATATTCTGGATATTGGTAGCTCCAATACCATTGATGGCCAATAACTTTTAGTGTTATGTCAGCTTTCGGTATTTCTTCCTGTAGCTTCAGTAATTTAGCGTTTTCAAAGGCTAATATTCCAACAATGATAGTTGGTATAACAAACCAAATAATTTCTAAAGGAACACTATGGGTAGTTTTACTTATGTTTGTTACTTTGCTTTTACGAAAGCGAAACGCTATATAAGCAAGCAGCGCCCACACAAAAAGCATTATTGTAACCATCACAAGCATCACAAACGAATGTGACCTAACTACAGCCTCCATTACTTCAGTTGCAGGAGCAGGAAATCCAAATTGCCAAGAAGTAGGAGCAGAGGCAACAGATATATTTGAGTAAAATATTATCAATAGTGCAAATAACTTCACCATATCTTTTGTTTGTTTGCTATAAAACTAAGTGATATACTGTATAATAGTATATATAAACTTACTATGCAAATAGAGATTAGTGATGGTTAATAATTTTTTAGCATTCAACAAGTATAATAGTACAATACTAATTGAGGAAAAAAGCATTTACATAAATCTATTGTAAGTAAAAATATTATAATATTTTAAATTAAGTATTTACTTTAAGTAAATTCTATAATAAGTTTAATAGTGTCTGTTACTGCTAATAACCCTCTAGCCTCACACCTAAAAGCAGTAACAGACACTATTAAATTTTATGACAAGTTTATAATCTGTAAGATCAAAGTCTTACAAGTTTCTTTATTTCATTATACATTGCAGTTTGTTAATTAACTTTTAATGCCTATGGTGGCATTTACAGCTTGGACCAAAGGTTTATGTATTATAGAAAATAATTATAAAAAAACACACTATTTGTATACCATACAAACTTTTTTTATTCTGCATAGCTGAGTTACTAGATTCTGTAAACGAAATCTTTAGAGAAGCCAAATGGGCAAAGTTTCATGAAGGTCTTTGGCATCTCTTAGCATAGATCCCTTACTTAACCATCATACCGCGATTCATTCGCGGTATCTCTAGATCCCGCTAACAAGTAGCGGGATGACGATTGTCGTTTAGCCATAAACATTAAGAAATTTACCAAATAAAAAAAAGGCAAAAGAAGCCCTGGGGTTATTATCCGCTTTAAAATATTGGC